>CAYYBU010000391.1:0-4145 GCA_964469945.1 uncultured Planctomycetaceae bacterium | reverse complement strand
CCGCGACAAGGTGGTGGCGGCCTGCGAGGCCCTGATGCCGCACCTGTTCCACGTTGCTCGCGCGACGGCCGATCCCCAGGGGTTGGTTCCCATCGGCTATTGGATGCACCGCGGCGGCGTCCCCTTCGTGTCGCCGGAAATATTCCAGAATATCTACTGGGCCACCGTGAAACCGATCGTCGAAGCCCTTTGGGCCGAGGGCTGTCAGACGCTCTTCTATGCCGAGGGGAAGTGGGATCATCACCTCGCGTCGTTCGCCGAGTTGCCGGCCGGGAGCATCGTCTATCACGTGGACCAGGGCGATATTTTCAAGGCCCACCGCGTGCTGGGTGAAAAATTCTGCCTAAGCGGCGGCATCCCCAACTACTTGCTCGGCACGGGCACGCCCGAGCAGGTGCGGCAGTATTGCAAGAAAGTCATCGATGGCGTGGCCGGCGACGGCGGCTATATCATGGACGCCGGCGCCATCATCCAGAACGACGCCCGCGACGAGAATATGCGGGCTCTGACCGACTTCACCCGCGAGTACGGCGTCTACTCCTCGGCCAGTTCGGCGGCGATTATCCCGCCGCCGCCACGAAGACCCGCGCCGCAGCCGACGCCGGCGTTCTTGCAAGGCGATTCGGCGTCGGGGCGGGGGCAGTGCGTGTCGTGGCGGCAACGGCGTCAAGGCATGACGCCGCTGCCGGGCGACGAGGCGCTCGTGGAAAAGGTTTGGGACGACATCGACAGCCTGGCGAATATGTTCATTTGGCAGATTTTACTCTCGTTTTGATGGCTTGTAGGTCAGGCTGTGCCTGACTCTCCGGGCAAAGTCAGGCACAGCCTGACCTACAAACACCCAAGGAACGAACCATGAAAATTCCTCACACAGAGAAATCGATCAGCCGGCGCGTTTTGCTTCGACGCTCGGTCGGGGTGGCCGCTTTTGCCGCGGCGGCCTCGTCGTTGGGCCCCCTGTTGGCCGCCCCCGCCTCGCGCTGGTTCAAGATTGGCGCCTGCGATTGGGCGCTGGGAAAACGAAACGATCCGGCGGCGTTCCAGGTGGCCAAGAGCATCGGCCTGGACGGCGTTCAGGTCGATCTCTGCACGGCCGGCACGCGGCACCTCCGCGATCCGCAAATACAAGCGGCGTATCGCGACGCCGCCCGGCGGTCGGGCCTGGAGATTGCCTCGCTAGCGCTGCTCGAATTGAACAACGTGCCGTTGAAAAGCGATCCGCGGGCCGCGCTCTGGCTGGGCGAGAGCATCGACGTTTGTAAGGCCCTGGGCGTGAACGTCGTCCTGGCCGCCTTCTTCGTCGCGGGCGAACTGGACATGCAGCGCACCGGCGAGATCGATCGCGTGGTCAAGATCCTCAAGCAAGTGGCCCCCAAGGCGGAACGGCAGGGGGTCGTCATCGGTTTGGAGGACTATCTCAGTGCGGAAGACAACCTGCGCATTCTCGACCGCGTCGGCTCGCCGGCGGTGAAGGTCTATTACGACGTGGGCAATTCGACCGACAAGGGACGCGACGTGGCGAAGGAGATTCGCGCGTTGGCCGGTCGCGTCTGCGAGTTTCATGCCAAGGACGGGCCGTACATGCTCGGCCAAGGCCGCATCGACTTCAAAGCAGTCCGCAAGGCCATGGACGACATCCAGTACAGTGGCTGGATTCAGATCGAGGCGGCCACGCCGCACGGACCGGTGGCCGATTACACCGTGGACCGCAAGTACCTCAAAGGTATTTTTCCCCGCCAGGGATGAAGAGGTATCCAAGAAGGCAGCGATCATGTCCCCTCCGGACCCCCTCTCCCGGAGGGAGAGGGGGACTCTGTATCGGCACTCTCCCTCCTGACTCCTGACTCCTGACTCCTTTCTGAATCCCCCCTTGCGAAGCGCCGGCGGCGTGATATGATTGTCTTCGTGCAGCCGAATCTTGCGCCGCCAGGCGCGAGAACGGGGGAACCAACCACGTGGCCGATCGTGGATCGGCCAGGGGCGAAGGTCCAGGCGTCTGGACCCGGGTACTTTCATGCCCTAGCCCGTCAGCTAACCTCGTAGGCAAGTCAAAGTAAGGTGCTTTGACCGACTTGAAAGGGCCGCCACGTCTGACGCTCCGACGATGTGCCCAACCTTTGGCGCCGCGCGATCTCTTCGCGCCTGATGATTTATGTCCGACTCGAAACAGTCGCCCAGCGGCCTCGGCGGCACGCTGTCGCAGTTGCGTCGTCCCGTCCAAGTCATTGTCGTCAGCAGCGTGATGTTCACGTTCATTTCCTACTGGCGCACGGCGGCCATCGTGCTCTGCGATCTGGCCAGTACGGCCTACTATATCGGCGGCATCGTCGAAGGGGCCATCGGGGCCGCCGCGCCGTGGTTCATCCTCGGCGTCATGCTCTTCAGCTACGCGGTGCGCTCGATCTACATCGAAAGCTGTTCGCTGTTCGTCCGCGGCGGCGTCTACCGCGTCGTCAAGGAGGCCATGGGCGGTTTTCTCGCCAAGCTCTCGGTCTCCGCCCTGATGTTCGACTACATCCTCACCGGTCCGGTCAGCGGCATGTCGGCCGGCCAGTACATCATGGGCCTGCTGCTGGAAACCGTGGCCATGATCAATCCGGCCTTGAAGCTCGATGCCCCTACGGCCGACGCCGTCCGCCGCTGGGGATCGGTGGTCATCGCCTGCGCCATCACGCTCTACTTCTTCCGCCTGAACCTGATCGGCATCCATGAATCCAGCGGCAAGGCATTGAAGATCATGATGGCGACGACCGTGATGGCGGTCATCATCCTGGTCTGGTGCGGCGCGACCCTGTGGGTCCACGGTCCGGTGAACAAAGTCCCCTTCATGCCCAACCTGGCCCCCAAGCTGCAATACGTGGACGTCATGGGCAAAGACCGCGTCAACGGCGAACCGCGGGAGATGTGGAAGCGCACCGCCGACGGGCAGTTGGTGCCCAAGATGGAAAATGGCCGCCCCCTGGTCAAGCTCAACGAGGCCACCGGAAAGCCGGAAAATCCGCTGGGCTTCCTGAGCAAGATCTCGCCTTCCTTGGCCGAGCGCTTGCGGCAGCCGGGCAACTGGTGGAGCATCGTGGGGGTCATTGGTCTGCTGATCGCCTTCGGACATTCCATCCTGGCCATGAGCGGCGAGGAGACGCTGGCGCAGGTCTATCGCGAGGTGGAATCGCCCAAGCTGCCCAACTTCAAGAAGGCGGCCTTCATCGTCTTCGTCTACAGCGTGGTGTTGACGGCCAGTATCTCCTTCCTGGCCGTGTTGCTGATTCCCGATGAACTTCGTATGAGGGACTATTCCGACAACCTCATCGGCGGCCTGGCCATGCACGTGATCGGCCCGCTGTCGGCCCGCTTGCTGCTGAACGCCTTCGTGGTGGTGATCGGTTTTCTCATCCTGGCCGGGGCGGTCAATACGGCCATCATCGGTTCCAACGGCGTACTGAATCGGGTGGCCGAGGACGGCGTGCTGCCGGACTGGTTCCTGCGGCCGCATCGCCGCTACGGCACCACCCATCGCGTGCTGTTCCTGATCGTGGCCCTGCAATTGGTCACCATCGTCATCAGCCGCGGCGACATGTACGTGTTGGGCGAGGCTTACGCCTTCGGCGTGGTGTGGAGTTTCGTGTTCAAAGCCCTGGCGATGGTCGTGCTCCGTTTCAAGGACCGCAGCCCGCGCGAATTCAAGGTGCCGTTCAACATCACGATCCGCGGTGTCGAGGTGCCGATCGGCCTGACCGTCGTGTTCTTGATCCTGTTGGCGACGGCCATCCTCAACTTCCTCACCAAGGAGACGGCCACCATCGCCGGCTCGGCGTTCACGGCCGTCTTCCTGGCGCTGTTCATGGGTTCGGAGTATTTCCACGAGAAGAAACGCGGGGTGGCCGCCCATCAGCACCTCGAGCAGTTCAACGAGAGTACGGCGGAAGAGATCACGCCGGCCTCGCTCGGCCTGAGCAAGCCGTATCGCAAGTTGGTGGCCATCCGTTCGCCGCAGAACTTGTTCATGCTGGAAAAGGCGCTGGCGGAAACCGATCCGGAAACGACCGAGGTGGTCGTGATGACGGCCAAGTTCATCCCGCCGGGAGCCGCCACCAGCATGCCCCGTTTCGATCGTTACGACCAGCAGTTGATGACGGCCGTGGTGGATC
>CAYYBU010000390.1:2921-4147 GCA_964469945.1 uncultured Planctomycetaceae bacterium | reverse complement strand
GCGTCGATGAACGACATCTCTACGTCCAACTGGGTGAATTCCGGCTGCCGGTCCGCCCGCAGATCTTCGTCGCGGAAGCAACGGGCCACCTGCACGTAGCGGTCGTAACCGGCGACCATGAGAATCTGCTTGTAAAGCTGCGGCGATTGCGGCAGGGCGTAAAACATGCCGTGCTGGATGCGGCTGGGAACCAGGTAGTCGCGGGCTCCCTCGGGCGTGCTGCGGCCCAGCATGGGTGTCTCCACCTCGATGAACCCTTGCTCGTCGAAGTAGTCGCGCATCATCTTGACCATACGGTGCCGCAGCACGAGCGTTTGCTGCATCTCCGGCCGCCGCAGGTCGATATAACGGTGCTTCAGTCGCAAATCTTCGCCGGGCAGATCCTTGCTCGTGGGCTGGAAGGGCGGCGTCACGCTGCGGTTGAGGACCTCCAGGTGCTTGACGCGAACCTCGATGTCGCCGGTGGCCAGCTTGGCATTGACCGTCCCCTCGGGCCGATGGGCGACCGTGCCGGTGACCAGCACGACGAATTCCGAGCGCAAGCCCTTGGCCTGCTGCATGGTTTCGTCGCCGCTTTCCGGGGCGAAGACCACCTGGGTCTTGCCGTAGCGATCGCGCAGGTCGATGAACAGCACCCCGCTATGATCGCGATACGTATCTACCCAGCCACACAGGGTAACCTGCTGGCCGACGTCTTGCCCGCGGAGTTCTCCGCACGTATGAGTCCGTAACAAAGGTGTGGTTCCTCGTCAAGAGAAAGGGTCTAGCGACCGTGGAGATAACCACTTATTTTAGTCTGGCGCGGCCACGGCGCAAAGGTCTGTCTGGGCATGCCGTAGAGGGGGTTGGCCTACAAAGCCGAGTGCGCTCGTTCGGCATCAGGTCCCCCTCTCCCGCCTGTCGCTTGCGACAGGCCGGGAGAGGGTCGGGGTGAGGGGAATCAGCGAAGGAGCATCGACCATGGCCGCGGTTTCTCGTCAGGCCGCCCTCACCCTAACCCTCTCTCGGAGGGGGAGGGGACCTCACGCGGAGCCTTTCCGGACCGCCTTAAAGACACTCGCCTCGCCCGGCCGCCGCTGTTGTGATATTCTTATTGAAGCCATCTCGACCCGCGCTATACCCGGCCGCGCAGGGGGGGGGTAGCCTGTTGTCCCAGGGAGATTCCGTTTGAAGAAATTCCTCATCACGCTGCTGAAAATCCTCGTTTCGGCGGCCATTATCGCCTA
>CAYYBU010000390.1:0-2821 GCA_964469945.1 uncultured Planctomycetaceae bacterium | reverse complement strand
AGAAATTCCTCATCACGCTGCTGAAAATCCTCGTTTCGGCGGCCATTATCGCCTATCTGTTCGTCGACGCCGTCAAAACCAAGAATGGCAAGAACGTCTTCGGCATGATGTTGCAGGAGCCCAAGCAGTGGGATTTCCTCGCCGCGGCTTGGCTATTCACGGGCGTGGCCGTCGTCTTGACCTTGATCCGCTGGTGCTACCTGGTGCGGGCGACGGGCATCGCTTTCCGCATGCAAGACGCCATGCGCATCGGCTTCCTCGGCTACTTGTTCAATCTGGCCCCCATGGGCATCGTGGGCGGGGATCTGCTCAAGGCCGTCATGCTGGCACGCGAGTATCACGGCTTTCGCGCCAAGGCGCTGGCCTCGGTCATCATCGATCGCGTGGTAGGGCTCTATGTCCTGTTCCTGGTGGCCAGCGCCGGAATCCTGCTCACCGGCTTCTACTGGCGACCGATCCCAGGCGTGCATCTGATCTGCCAAATCACGTTGGCGTTGACCGTGGTGGGCACGATCGGCGTGGCCATCGTGCTCTTCAGCAACGTGTTGGAAGGAGCTTGGCTGAAGCGTTTGACCAACTTGCCGCGGATCGGCGCGGCCCTGGGCAGCCTCATCGAGGCCCTGCATATCTACCGCCGCGATCGCGCGGTGCTGTTGAGCGCCTCGGTGATGACGGTTGGCGTCCACTGCCTGCTGACGGTGGCCATTTACCTGATCGCCCGCGGCTTGCCGGGCAAGGACCTGCCGCCGCCGCCCCCTCTGAGCACGCAATTCGTCATCTACCCGATCAGTTCCGTGGCCAGCACAGTGCCGCTGCCGGCGGGGCCGTTCGAGGCCGTCTTCGTCTCGCTCTATACGCACGTGGACGTTGCCGGGGACCTTGCCGAGGGCCAGGCGCTGATCATCGCCCTGGTGTTTCGACTGATCAACGTGCTCTTGGCGGTGGTGGGTTTCGGTTATTACCTGGGGGCGCGTCGCGAAGTGGCCGCGGTGATGCACGAGGTCGAAGAGCAAGCCGAGGAACCGGGCGAAAACCCGTCGCCTTGCTGCCAGCCCGCCGTGAAGCCGTAGCCTGGCTCCCCGCGCTGGGCGCCGACCCAAGGTTGGTCACCGGGGCATCCCTTGTGCCTTCCCCACAACCGCTCGCGCCGAAAGACATTATTGGTCAATGAGTTTGCAGATCAGTTTCCGGCACACTCCGTGTGCCGTTGGCCCATCGGCACACGGAGTGTGCCGGATACCTGTTACGCCCGGCTCGGCCCGGCGGCCTGCAACATCTGCTCGAAGCGGCGGCGAATCTGCTGCGTGACGCTTTCATAGTCGACCAACAACGACTCGCTGCCCGGATAGTGCAGCAGATGGGCCAACTTGCTCAACTCCGTGGCGTCGTGGGGCAGGGTGTCGCGGGCCGTCGAGTTCAACAACCGCAGACGCCCCTCGATGGTCCGCAGGAAACGATAGTTAATGTCGAAGAACTGGTAGTCCTCGGTGGCCAGCAGGCCGGCGGCGTGCAGCTCGGCCAAGACCGCCAGCGTGTTGGCCGTGCGCAGGCGAGGCGTCTTGCGGGCGTGCTGAAGTTGCAGCATCTGCACGAGGAACTCGATGTCGACGATGCCGCCGGGCCCGCGTTTCAGGTCGCCCGCGGCCGCCAGTTCTTCCATGCGGCCCCGCATGTGGTGGATCTCCTCGGCGTCGCGGCGCCGCCAGCGATGGCCGAAGGCCGCGCGGTGAACGGCCGCCGTGGCCAGCCGCATGGCGCGAGGCGAGCCGTAGATGGGCCGTGCCTTGCACAACGCCTGCCGCTCCCAAAGTTGCCCGGAACCTTGGGCGAAATAGCGGGCGAACTCCGCCAGCGACGTGGCCAGCGAGCCGCTCTTGCCGGTGGGACGCAGGCGGGCGTCCACTTCATAGAGCTTTCCATAGACGCCTAGATGGCTGGCGACCTTGATGATCCGCTGCCCCAATTCACTGAAGAAGTGCTGGTTGGAAGTGCTCTGGGCGGCGCCGAGGCCGTAGTCGAAGGCGGTCTGCCCGTCAGCCTCGAAGAGGAAGACGATGTCCAGGTCGCTATGGTAATTCATTTCCCGGCCGCCGAACTTGCCCATGCCCAGGATGACCATCTCGCAGGGTTCGCCGGCGCGGGGCCCGGCGGCCAGGCGGGGGCGGCCGAACTTGGCCGCCAGCCGCTCGTATTCCACGGCGGCGATCTGCGCCAGGCAGGTCTCGGCGATGTCGGACAGCGCGCCGGTGGTGGCCTGCACGTCCTCCTTGCCCAGCAGATCGCGAACGCCCACGCGAAGCTGCTGGTCGTTCTTGAAGCTGTGCAGGATGGGGTCGATGTCTTCCGCCCCGCGGCACAACTCGGCCAACATCAGCCGCAGCGACTCGCGCGTGGGCAGCTTATCCAACACCAGGCTGTCCATCAGGCTGTCGAGCATGCCCGGATTGCTGGTGAGGATGCCGGTCAGATAGGGGCTATAGGCACACAGTTCCACGCAGAGCCGCAGGCTGGGCGGATTGAAGCTGAACAGTTCCCAGAGCACGCCCTTGCCGCCCAGCGAGTCGCTCACCTTGTCGAGGCTCACCAGCGCCGAGTCGGGATCGGCGGTCGCGGCGATCGCCTCGAGCAGGCGCGGGGCGATCGAGGCCAAAAAATGCCGGCATCGCCGCGTGGAGAGGAAGCGGATTTTCTCCTCGCCCAGGGCCGTCAGGTTGCGATGCGCCGCGCGGACGTCGCGGAAGGGATATTTGCCCAGCACCTCGGCCACCCGCTGCGGCGGCGGATCGGGGTCGAGGACGAGGTCCGACTCGGCCTCGGTCTC
>CAYYBU010000389.1:0-4159 GCA_964469945.1 uncultured Planctomycetaceae bacterium | reverse complement strand
ACAACGCCTTGCAACGCGCGGACCAGATCGCCCATGCCGCGGGCGTGAGCGAGAAGATGCCCTACTGGTACGCGCCGATCGTGGCCGACGCGGAAGCCGGCTTCGGCGGCGTCCTCAACGCCTTCGAGTTGATGAAGGCCATGATCGAGGCCGGAGCGTCCGCCGTCCATTTCGAGGATCAGGAAAGCGCCTACAAGAAATGCGGTCATATGGGGGGCAAAGTCCTCGCGCCCACCGGGCAGGCCATTTCCAAGCTGGTGTCGGCCCGCCTGGCAGCCGACGTCATGGGCGTGCCCACCGTGTTGCTGGCCCGCACCGATGCCCTGGCCGCCGGACTGCTCACCAGCGACTTCGACGAGCGCGACCGCCCCTTCCTCACCGGCAAGCGGACGGTGGATGGTTTCTACCAAACCCGGGCGGGAATTCAGCAGGCCGTTGCCAGGGCCGTGGCCTATGCTCCCTACGCCGACGTGCTCTGGTGCGAAACGTCGCGGCCCGACATGGACGAAGCCCGGCAATTCGCCGAGGGGGTGCATGAGAAGTTTCCCGGCAAGCTGCTGGCCTACAACTGCTCGCCGTCGTTCAACTGGAAGCTGGCCCTGGACGACCAGTCCATCGCCCGCTTCCAACGCGAGTTGGCCGCGATGGGCTACAAGTTCCAGTTCGTCACGCTGGCCGGCTTCCACGCCCTGAATACCGCGATGTTCGAGTTGGCCCATGCTTATCGCGATGAAGGGATGCTGGCCTATTCGCGCTTGCAGCAGCGCGAGTTCGAGCTGGAACGCGACCACGGCTACCGTGCCGTGAAACACCAGACTTTCGTCGGCGCCGGCTACTTCGACGCCGTCACCGAGACCATCAGCGCGGGTCAGGCCTCCACGACGGCTATTGGCGGTTCCACCGAGGAAGAACAGTTCGTGGAAAAGACGCCGGCGTTCAGCGAGGCGGAAATCCACCACATGGGTCACGATGAATTGCAGCCGCTGGGCCCCAGCCCGACCCTGGTGGAGAAACCCTACTGAAACCGTGCCGAAGGAGAGAGACACCGATGGATAACAACTGGTTTGGCGGTTTCGACGGCGGCACGGGGTTGTTGCGCATGTGGTCGGACTGCATGACCCGGATGATGCAGGCGGCGCCCAATCCCCCGGAGTCCACGCCGCCGGAAGCCATGCGGCGCATGCGAGCGACCATGCTGGACACTTGGGCGGAGTGGTGGGATCAGTGGCTGCGCTCGCCCCAATTCCTGGAAATGATGAAGCAGTCGATGGCCGGGTCGGTACAAGCCCGCAAGGAGGTCAACGACCTGTTGGGGCAGATGCACCATGAGTTCCAAGGGCCCAGCCGGCAGGATATCGATCAGTTGATGCTGACCATCCGGCGCATGGAGCAGCGGGTGGTGGACGGCGTCGAGCGCGTGTCCGCGCAATTGGAAGAATTATCCGCCCGCTTGGATGGCGACGACGAGCCCACGGAGTCTTCCCCTCCGGCGGCCTCCCCCAACGGCCGCACGCCGGCGCCGCGGAAGCATCGCAATCGAAAGGCAACTTAACGTGGATCACACCATGAAGGATCAGACGCCGGCGGGAAATCCCTGGTTTGCCTTTCAGCAGGCGATGATCGGTGAAACGCTCGATCACGTCCGGCGCATGGCCCGGCTGCCGTTCCTGGGCCAACATGCCCAGCGGGTGCGCAAGGGGGCCACGCCATCGGAAGTGGTGTACGAAGAAGACCGCTTGACGTTGCTGCACTACCCCAGCCAGCGGCCGCCCCAGTATAGCACGCCGCTATTGGTGGTGTTCGCCCTGGTCAACCGTCCCTACATTTTGGACATTTTGCCGAATAAGAGCGTCATCGGCCATTTCGTCAAAGCGGGATTCGATACTTACATGGTCGATTGGGGCGTGCCGACCCATGCCGACCGGCACAACACCTTGGACACCTACATCAACGGTTACCTGCCCAACGTGGCCGATTTCATCGCCGCCCGCACCGGATCGCCGGAGGTGAGCCTGCTCGGCTACTGCATGGGCGGCACGATGAGCAGCATGTTCGCCGCCTTGCATCCCGACCGGGTCAAGAACCTGATGCTGTTGGCGGCGGGCATCGACTTCTCCACCCGCGAGGGCCTCCTGAACCTCTGGGCCGATCCGCGCTACTTCGACGTGGACGCCTTCATCGACGCCTACGGCAACTGCCCCGCGGAGTTCCTGCAGGCCTCGTTTCTGCTGTTGAAGCCGGTGGGCAATTTCCTGCAAAAGCCGCTGGGGCTGTTCGATCGCCTCGAAGACGAGGACTTCGTCGACGAGTACATGACCATGGAAACCTGGCTCAACGACAACATTCCCATTCCGGGCGAGGTGTACCGCGAGTTCATCAAGTACCTCTACCAGCAGAACCTGCTGGTGAAAAACCAACTGCCGGTCGGCCGCCGCATCGTGGACCTTCGGCAGATCACTTGTCCGGTGCTGAATTTGCTGGCCACGCGCGACGACCTGGTGCCGCCCGGCCAGAGCAAGCCCTTCAACGATCTGGTGGGTTCGAGCGACAAAAAAACAATCGAATTGCCGGCCGGCCATATCGGGCTGGCGGTGGGCTCCAAGGCACAGCGGCAGTTGTGGCCCGAGGTCGTGCGCTGGCTGGCCGAGCGGTCGTGAAAATGTATCGTATCCGGCACACGGCGTGTGCCGGATACATGGGTCGGTAATCACCTGGTGAGTTGGGGAGCAAGAGCCATGACGGACAGTGCCAAGCTGCAACTGGACTCGCAAACGTTCGAGTTGCCCATTCGCGTGGGCAGCGAGGGCACGCGTTCCATCGACATCACCCGCTTGTTCAAACAGACCGGCTGCACGGCGCTGGATAGCGGCTATGCCAATACGGCGGCCACCACCAGCGCCATCACCTACGTCGACGGCGATGCGGGGGTGCTGCGCTATCGCGGCTATCCGGTCGAGGAACTGGGCGAACGCTGCGATTTCACCGAGGTGGCCTATCTGCTGATCTACGGCGACCTTCCCGCCGGCGAACAGTTGGAGCATTTCCGCCAGCAGATCCGCATCCACACAATGCTGCACGAGGGGATGAAGAAGATCTTCGACGGCTTTCCGCCCGACGCGCATCCCATGGCCATTCTCAGCTCGGTGGTGGGGGCCTTGCCGATCTATTGCAAGACCTCGCTGGATCCGCGCGATCCCGAACAACGCGACCTGGCCATTTATCGCATGTTGGGCAAAATGCCCACCATCGCGGCCTTCAGCTACAAGCAATCCATCGGGCAGCCCTTCATTTACCCGGAGAATCACCTCAGCTTCGGCCAGAACTTCCTGCACATGATGTTCGCCGTGCCCAGCGAGCGCTACCAGATGAACGCCGATTTCGTCGATGCGTTGAACCTGCTGCTGGTCTTGCACGCCGACCACGGGCAGAATTGCAGCACGTCGACGGCCCGCATGGTGGGATCGAGCAACGTCAATCTGTTCTCCAGCATCTCGGCCGCCATTTGTGCCTTGTGGGGCGCGCTGCATGGCGGCGCTGCCGAGGCCTGCATCGACATGCTGGAAACCATCCGCGACGACAATCGCAACCTGGGCAAGTACATCGATCGCGCCAAGGATCCCAACGACGAATTCCGCCTCATGGGATTCGGCCACCGCATCTACAGGCACTACGATCCGCGGGCGTCGATCGTCAAGGAAACCTGCGACCGCCTGCTGCGGACCCACGGCCGGCACGACCCGCTCTTCGAGTTGGCCCAGGAACTGGAAGCGGTGGCCTTGAAGGATCCGTACTTCGTCGAACGCAAGCTCTATCCGAACGTCGATTTCTATTCCGGCATCGTGTACCGCATCCTGGGCATTCCCAAAAACATGTTCACGGTGCTGTTCGCCATGGGACGATTGGCCGGCTGGATCGCCCACTGGCGGGAGATGCACCTCTCGCCCGACAAGTCGATCCATCGCCCCCAGGAGCTTTACGTGGGCCATCGCCGCCGCCAGTTCGTGCCGCTGATCGATCGGCTGGGACCGGCGCGAGCGCCCGACGGCACGCCCGGATAGTAGCAGCCCACACGCCGAGCTTGTGAAAAAATCCCCGCCGGCTCGGCGCAAACCGTTAATTTCCAACGCGCGATTCCACCCCTTTGGTGGATTTTTTCACA
>CAYYBU010000388.1:0-4161 GCA_964469945.1 uncultured Planctomycetaceae bacterium | reverse complement strand
GTGGCCATTCGCAAGCAGGTGGGGCTGCCGGTCAAATACATCGGCGTGGGCGAGCAGGCCGAGGACCTGGCGCTGTTCGACCCCGACGGCTTCGTCGACGCACTGTTCGAGGATGTCGGACAATAAGGATATTGTCGCCCTTTTTGTCACTTCGCGAGGCCTTCACGGCCAGCAGAATCGTATCCCATTTACCCCACGCTCATTGCCGGAATGGGCGTCAAATTGGGCAAAGGTTTCGCAATCGTCAAGGTTTCTCTCCTCAATTGCCTCTTCTGCCATTTCGAGTGTATTTTACGCTTTTTCCTGTTAACCGGAAGCTAGCGGCGGTCCGATAGCAGAACTGTTAAGACCGCCAGCGGCGAAAGTAACCACACGGAAGTGGTTGTCGCATCGGCAGTTGCGTATCGCATTGCCATTGCTCCGCCCGGTCATGCCACCAAGTAGTGCATCCCATTCCCTCAACCGTGGAGTACCCTGTTATGAGGATCGTAACCCTGGCAATCGCCGGCAGCGTATGTGCCGTGCTGTGTATGGGCCGGGTGCAGGCTCAGACCGCCGTGGCGACCGACCTGCGTCAGCCGGCGTCGATTCAGCAAACGGCCTCGGACAACCAGAACTACGTCTCTTTCGCACCGCAGAGCGGTGCGACCGAGTCGCCCAGCGACCAACCGCCAGCGGCCACGCCACCTGCCGCGCCGGCCACTCCGGCGGACACGGGCGCCGCGAAAAAGGACGAAGAAAAAAAGGACGAAGCCAAGCCCGATGAAGCCAAGCCCGACGAGCCGGAAGCTTTCAAGCTCTTCAAGAGCGATTGGCTGACGGAGAAGAACATTGACATCCGCGGCTGGCTCGACCAGGGCTACACGGAGAATTTCGCGCATCCCGCCAACGGCTCCAATGGGCCGGTCGGCTACAACGGTCGCTCCGACGACTACACGCTCGATCAAGCGTACTTGATCTTCGAGCGCGTCACCAAGGTCGAGAACGGTTGCGGCATCGACTACGGCGGCCGCGTCGACCTGCTCTACGGCGAGGATCAACGTTACGTGGTTGCCAACGGGCTGGATGCGAAATTGAATGCTCCCGGGCAGTTCTACGGTTTGGCCCTGCCGCAAATGTATGCCGACTTGGCGATCAACGACTGGGTGTTCCGCGCCGGTCACTTCCTGGCCCCCTGCGGCTCGGAGAGCGTGATGGCCCCGGAAAACTTCTTCTACTCCCATTCCTACGGCTTCCTCTACGGCCAGCCGACCACGCTCAGCGGCGGCTATGCCATGTACAAGATCAACGACCAGTGGAGCGCCAACGGCGGCCTCGACACGGGCTGGAACGATTGGGACTCCCAGACCGACCACATCAATTACTTCGGCGGCATCAACTGGACCAGCAAGGACCAGAAGACCACCTTCGCCTTCGAGTCCTTCCTGGGCGATACCGACCAGATCAACCCCAGCGCCAGCCGCTTCCACTATTGTGCGGTCCTCACCCAGAAGATCGGCGAGAAGTGGCACTTCACGTTCGAGCAGAACACCGGCTACGACAACGGTGCGAACGTCGATCCGGCGGGCGGTTTCACCCACGGCACGTGGATCAGCTTTGCTCCGTACTTCATCTACGACATCAACGCCTGCTGGTCGGCCGGCTTCCGCTATGAGTGGGTGGACGACAGCGACGGCACGATCATCGAGGAAATCGGGCCGCCCGCGGTGGCCCCGATCAAGGCGCACTACCAGGATCTGACCTGGGGTATCAACTACAAGCCGCACCAGAGCAAGAACATCCTCGTCCGCAGTGAAATTCGCTACGACGTGGCCAACGATTCGGCTCCGGTCGGACAGCGGCCGTTCGACGACGGCACGAAGAACACCCAGCTCCTGTGGGCGACCGACCTGATCGTGAAGTTCTGATCTCTCAGGGTTTGGGGCAGGCAACTTCGACGGTAACGAGGAGACCACCGATCACCGCAAGGGATCGGTGGTCTTTTTTTTGTGCGCGAGTTTACCGTTCTCCCGCCCCCCTTGAGGAGTCTGCATCGGGAAGATACCATAGGGAGGTTGCCGCGATGGGCCCCTTTGGCCGCACGGTTGACACAGAAAACCGTACAGGTCCCCGCGACGCCGTCCAACATGCACGTTTTTTGGGGGGAAACGCCGTGAAGCTGATTATCGCCATCATTCAGCCCCATCGTCTGGAGGCCGTCAAGACCGCCCTGGCCGATGTCGAGGTCTTTCGCCTCACCGTCATGGATGTGCAGGGCTTCGGCCGTCAGCGCGGCCACACCGAGGTCTATCGCGGCCATGAATTCGCCGTCAACCTGCTCCGCAAGGTGCAGTTGATGATCGCCGTGAACGAGGAGTTCCTCGAGCCCACCGTCGACGCCATCATCCGCGGCGGCCGCACCGGCTCGGCCGGCGAGATCGGCGACGGCAAGATCTTCGTGCTTCCCCTGGAAGACTGCATCCGCATTCGCACCGGCGAACGCGGCGGCGAGGCGATCTAAGGCAACGAGCAGGAAATAAGCTGCCCAAGGTGTTGAGCCGCTGTAGGGAACGCCCTCCGTGGCGTTCCGGTTTCTCGGTGACGCACGGAACGCCGCGGAGGGCGTTCCCTACAGCGGCGGATAGTTTTCTTCCTGCCGGCCCGCCCTACTCGCGCGCCTCCTGCGGCCGCGGCAGGTAGCGGCAGAGCAAGATGCCGCCAAAATAAAGCAGCACCAGCGGACCGGCCATCAGACACATGCTGTAGGGATCGCCGCTGGGCGTGAGGATCATGGCGATGACGAAAATCGCCAGAATGGCGATGCGCCACGACGACAAGTAGCCGGCCACGCTGAACACGCCGATCCGCTCCAGGAACAGCATCACCAGCGGCAACTGGAAGCTGATGCCGAAGCCCAACGGCAGCATCAGCATGAAGGACAGCCACTCGTTGAAGCGGAACTCCGGATCGATCTCCTGCGACATGTTGAATGCCAGCAAGAACTTCAATACCGGCGCAAACACGAAGAAGAACGCCAAGGCGGCCCCGGCCAGGAACAAGACCACGCTGATGGGGAGAAAAACGTGGACGTAGCGCCGCTCCCGCGGATAAAGTCCGGCGGCCACGAACGACCAGATCTGATAGAAGACCCAAGGACTGGCCAGCAGCGCCCCCACCAGGAAGGAAGCCTTCAGCCAAATCATGAAGGACTCCTGGGAATTGAAGCTCTTCAAATGCACGCGGGGATCGTCGGCCACCAGTTTCCAGAGAAAGATCTGCACCAGGTCGGCCTTGCCGAATTGCCGGCCCTCGACCGTCGGCGGCGCAGGCACGGCCGGCTTGCCCAAATGCAATTGCCGCAAGAGCTCCTTCGGGTTGACGTAAACCTCCTCGAAAGTCAGGCCATTCTTGACGATCAATTCCTTGATCTCTTTTATGTCTCCCGGCAGCGTATAGCCGGCGTCGCGAAGCCGCTCCAAATCCTTCTCGACCTTCTGCGCCGTCTGCTCTTCGTAATAGTTTTCCAGGGCATCGCGCACGGGTTTTTGAATGACTCTGCTGACGTGGCCGCCCACCATCAACCCGATGCCGCAGCCGATCACCAGGCCGTAAATGGCCTTGAACAAGCAGGCCCGCAACTCTTCGAGGTGCTGCCCGAAGGTCATCGTGCTGTCGTGGAAAAGGTCTTCGTTGCGCGATCGCACGGGCCGCGGGGGGGAAAGGGTGAGGTGGTGGGCGAACCTGCCAAACACTCTATAATAGCTTTGCAAGTAGATTGACGCAACGAACGACGCCGGCGGGCAGGAGAACTGCAAAGTCTGGGGTCCGGTCCATTTTTCGGCCTGAAAGCCCAGATTTCCGGGCAAAACCTTGTCCGAAAACATGGACCTGACCCCTTTGTGTTGGACCCCCGGTAACACAGGAGAATTATTCATGGCCCCGCTCTATCCATTGCGTTTTCAGCCCCTCTTCCGCCGCTACATCTGGGGGGGGCGCCGCCTGGCAACGCAACTAGGCAAGCATTTGGGTCCCGGCAACGACTACGCCGAGAGCTGGGAAATTTGTGACCACGGCGCCGACCAGAGCGCGGTCGAGGGGGGCCCCTTGGCCGGCGCGACCTTGGGGGAACTGGTTCGCCAGCGCGGGCCGGAACTATTGGGTCGGCATCATCCCCAGGCCCGT
>CAYYBU010000387.1:0-4165 GCA_964469945.1 uncultured Planctomycetaceae bacterium | reverse complement strand
GCCGGATCGGTCGCGTCTGCCGTCAGCACGGCGTGCCGGCGGTGCTGGTCATTCATCCGATCTTTGAGGAGAACAAGAGTTTCGCCGACTACGGACTGGCCGCGTTGCACCACCGTCTCGGCGCGCTGGCGACGCAGTCCGGGCTGCTGCCGCTGGATGTCTTGGATGCCTACCGGAAGTACGCTTCCAGCGCGTTGGGGTTGCCCCATGACTGCTGGCATCCCAACGCCCGGGGTCACGAGGTGGCCGCGGAATTCTTGCACCGCAAGTTGACCGCCGCGGGAGGCTTGTTGAAGTGAAGAAGTTGTCCCTGCGCAAGAAGCTGTTGTTCAGCACGATCGTGCTCGTGGCATCGCTGGCGGCCCTGGAAGGGCTGCTGCGGCTGGCCGGATACCGGCCGGCGCCGCGGGCCGCCCGGGAAGCCACTGCGCCCGGCGAACCGGTTCCGCCGGAGGCGTTCGGCTATTTCATCATCTGCGACCAGCATTTGGGATTTCGCAACCGGGCGCACGGCGTCTATCGCGCCCACCTTTTCCCGGGAAAGCCGTTGAGCACGACCGATGAGTTCGGCTACCGCAACGGTTTCGGCTGGACGGCCAAGGGCATCGCGCCCATCGTGCTGTTCGTCGGTGATTCGTTCACGTTCTGCTCGGAGGTCAACGACGACGAAACGGGCCCCGCGGAAGTCGCCAAGCAATTGCGGAAGGAGTTCGACGTTCGCGTCCTCAACGCGGGGGTCCGCGGTTATAGTGCCCTGCAAGTCAAACGCATGTTGGCCGAGTGCCTGACGCGATTTCCCCAAATCATACTGGCCGTCTATACGCATTGTGGAAACGACATGGAAGAGAGCCTGTTTTCCACAATGCACTATCCGGCCAAGGGTCCGGCGGTGGTTCGCGATGCCGCGAGCGGCCGCTTCCGCGAAGTCGAAGTGACCCACCCGACGGTGCCCTGGGGGAAGGATTTTCTCGCCTGGCGGCCGGCGGTGGTGGAGCCGAGTCGAGCCGCCGAGCTGTCGGCCTGGCTTCACGGCCGCTCGGTTTTGTGGCATCATGGCCAGATTGGATTGGACCGGTTTCGTGCCCGCTGGCCCGCCCCGCCCGAACACCACGACGGCGACCCCCCGGACCTGCCCGCCGATCCAGCCGCGTGGCACCGCTGGGCGCAGCAGCACGACGGGAACGCGGTCATGCAATGGCTGCTGAGCGAAATGCAACAAATGTGCCAGTCGCATGGAGCATCGCTGCTGGTGACCAGCGCGTATACCGGCTTGGATCGAGAGACCCCCGCGGAATGTGCCGCCGACTGTGCCGCGGCGGGCGTGCCGTACCTGAGCTTGGTGGAGCATTTTCCCGAACCGCCCGAAGTGTACCAAGCCCAGCGCTGCGACGGTCGCCCCGATCCGCATTATAGCGCCGCCGGCACGAAGACCTATGCGGCGGCGGTGGCCCCGGCGCTGGCGGCCATGCTGCGAAACGTATCCGGCACACTCCGTGTGCCGAGTACACCGGACTCCCCAGACCGCAAAGGAACGCATCCGTGAAGAAGAGCTTGGGCGATTATAGCCGAAAGATCGCCGTGGCGCTGACGTCGCTGCTGCTGGCCCTGCTGCTGTGCGAAGCCGTTCTCCGCAGCGTGGGCTACCACTATACGCCCTTTGCGATTCGCGTGGGCCCGGACGTCAACGATTATCGATTCCAACACCTCTTCGACGACACGCGATTCGTCTACGACCCGGACTTGATCTGGCGCCCCAAGCCGAACACGTCGGTCTTCAATGCGCAGGGTTTTCGCGGCCGGGTCTTGCCGGCCAACAAGCAGACGAACGAATATCGCATCTTCGCCATCGGCGATTCCAACACCATCGGTTGGCCCGAGGGGGGGCCGGACAATTTCCACGGCGCCAATTGGCCGCAGTTCCTGGAAGAGTTGTTGGCCTCGCGGTCGGACCGCAAGATCACCGTCACCAATGCCAGCGCCTGGGGTTATTCCTCGTTTCAAGGGCTGGAAATGGTGCGGCGTTCGCTGGCCTATCAGCCGGATCTGATCCTGATCAGCTTCGGCGCCAACGACGCCCACAAGGTCGCCGTCCCCGACGCGCAGTTCAACGCGGCCGCTTTTCATTCCCCCGCGTTCAACACGCGGATGGGGCAACTGGTCAAAGCGGCCTGGGATAAGAGCCGCGGCCGGCGGCAAAATCTTGTCGGTGGCGACTTGGTGTTCCGCGTCAGCCCGCAGGAGTACCGCGAGAACCTGACCGCGATCATTCAAATCTGCAAGGAGCAAGGCATCGCCTGTGTGTTGCTCACGCGGCCGTTCTCGGGCGAGTCGCCCGGCCCGGAGTGGTGGAAGGTTTTTGCCCCGGAGTACGTGGCGGCCACCCTGGAAGTGGGCAAGGAAAACGAGGTGCCGGTGATCGATGTCCACGACTACTTCAAGGACCTGAAGCCCTTTTTCGCCGACGAGTGTCATTTCACCGAGGCGGGGATGCGCACGGCGGCGAAGTTGATCGCCGACAAAATCCAGCCCCTGCTGCCTTGAGCGTCGGGAAGGTGAAGTAGGTCCCCCTCTCCCGCCTGTCGCCGCGACAGGCCGGGAGAGGGTCGGGGTGAGGGACGCCGCCGTGCAACGCCGTTTTTTACGAAGAACGGGCTGCTCGGTAAACTCTCAATCGATTCAGGATCCGCGACAGAGAACCATCGATTATGGCCGCGGTCTATTGGCAGCCGCCCTCACCCCCTGCCCCTCTCCCGGAGGGAGAGGGGAGACCGTGCGGCTAGCCGCTGATTGCTGCTCCCGCTATTCCTTTCCGTAGCCGGGCCAGGCGAGTGTTTCTTCCCAGAGCGCCCGGCCGCCGCGGAGGAACCAGACGTGCAACTGCCCGGACTTGGCAAAACTTTCCCGTGGCAAGTCCAGGGTGAGCAACTTGTCGTTGACCGCCCAGCAGTCCAACAACAGGAAGACGGCCTTGGAACTGGCCACGAAGTGGGGCTCCTTGCCGTGCAGTCTCTTGGACTTGTCCTGGGGATTGACCAACACGGCCGCCCGTCCCAAGGAATTCCGCCGGCCTATGATCTTGAATTCGGTTTTGTCCTGGAGGAACGATTCGCTCCGCTCGCGATCGGCCGCCGCGTCGAGACAGTGATAAACCTTGCGGGCGACGTCGCCCTTGAAATACTCGCTGACGAAATACAGCGGCGACACCAGGGCCGACGCGGCATTATCGTCGGTCACCAGCCGCACTTCGACCGATGCGTCGCGATGTATCTTCCAAGGATAGTCGATCGCGAGGGTTCGCAGTCCGGACCGCTGGCGAACAATCGAAGCGAAAGAGGTGGCTGCCGCCGGCGCGGCAACGGGTGCGGCAGGCTCTGCCGCGATGGCGCTCGATGCCAAGCCGACGCACAGCAAACCCGTGAGCGAAACCGGCAAGCGGCACAACATGGAATTTAGCCTTTCGTGTTCCGCAATTGTTTCCGGCCAATCCGCCCCCCTTGACGGCGCAAGGGGACAGTCCCATTTTCACGGCGACGGAGACTGTTTGTAAGGCAGCGCTCATCGCGCCGCGAAAATTGGGACAATCCCCATTGTAATCCGCCTTGCCAGCGAACGTCACATCCCCCTTGCGTCTTCCTCCAGAGTGCGTATACTTTAGTGTTTTACCTTTGCCGGCAACTCTGGGCGTTGTGGAGAGAGTTCGGATGGCTCAAGCATGTGAAGTTTGCGGAAAAAAGCCCGTCATGGGGAATCAAGTAACCCATCGTGGCAAGGCTAAATACCTCGGAGGGGTTGGCACCAAGATCACCGGGATCTCGCGACGGCAGTTCCGTCCCAACCTCCAGACGGTCCACGTCAGCACGACCAACGGCACGAAAAAGACGGTTCGCGTCTGCACGCAGTGCATTCGCAGCGGTGCGGTCACCAAGAAGATCCGCGCCACGCCGTTCCGCCTTCCCAAGACCGCTGCGGCGAAAAAGTAGTCGCCTCGCCCATGGCCATTTCTCGCAAAGAGGTGGAAAAGGTCTCCTTGTTGGGGCGGTTGTTGTTGTCCGAGCAGGAGCTCGACCTCATGACCAGCCAGTTGGGCGATATTCTTGGCTATGTCGAGTTGTTGGGCGAATTGGACACAGAACAGGTCGAGCCGATGGTGCATGCGTTGGACGTC
>CAYYBU010000386.1:0-4170 GCA_964469945.1 uncultured Planctomycetaceae bacterium | reverse complement strand
CGGGTGTCGACCTTGATGACCTCGCCTTCCGAGAGATACTCGGGCACCTGCACCACCAGGCCGGTTTGCAGCGTGGCGGGCTTGCTCCGCGAGGTGGCCGAGGCGCCCTTGATGCCCGGGTCGCACTGCACCACCTTCAACTCCACGGTCACCGGCAATTGGATGCCCACGCACTCGTCGTTGTAGATCAGCGACTGAATGCCTTCCATGTCCTCGGTGAGGTACTTGCTCTCTTCGGTCAAATCGTCCTTGGCCAGTGAGTACTGGTTGTAGTCCTCCTGGTCGAGGAAGTGCATGTGCGTGGCGTCGGCATACATGAACTTGACGGGCCGCTTGCGGAAATCGGCCTCGTCCAGCGACTCGCCGCCGCGCAGCGTAATGTCGACCTTTTGCTTGGTGATGAGGTTCCGCGCGCGGTACTTGTAGAAGGTGGCGGCGCCGCGGGCCGAAGGGCTCTGCACCGTGATCGACTCGACCACGCAAGGCGCCTCGTTGTAGTTCATGATGTTACCGGTCTTGATGTCCTTGGCAAGCATGGCTTCCTCACGAAATGGCTGGGCGGATTCTGTTGCGGGCGCGAATCATTCGTCGCTGTTCAGGATGGTTCCGGATTGCGGGTCGACGGCCACGCCGTCGGTAATGCGGGCCAGCGCGCCCAGCACGGCCAGCAACGCCCCCGGGTCGAGCAGTTCGTCCGGCTCCTCGTCCTCCGCGGGCAACTCGGGCACTTGCTCGAAATGCAGCACGTCGAAGCGGCCGTCGTACTGCTTCAGCCGTTTCAACATGGGCTGCTGGCCGGGCTCGATCGAGTCGCGGAGTTCCTCGACCAGCGACTCGATTTGTTCGGTGACCTCCGCGCCGCTGGTAAAACAGATGTCCAAGGCGGCGAAATCATCGGGCGCAATCAGCGTGAGCGACTCGAAATGGCCGTTCTCGTCGGCATTGACGTTGTTCAACACGTAGTGCTTGTCGATCGCCAGGAGCGTTTTATGCACGAGTTTCAAGGAGGGCCGTTTCTCGGCCGGAAACAGCACGAAATAGGTCTCGCGCCAGCGAAAGCGGCCGTCTTCAAAAGTCGACATGGCTCTTACTCCTGCTCCGACGGGTTGTCTTCCTGATGGTCTTCGCTGCCGGCCGATCCAGACAGCCAGGCCTCCAGGGCCTCCAGCGCCGCGTCGCGGTCTGGCTGGGTGGCCCAGACGCTCTCGTGCTGTTCCAGGCGGACCTCGTATTGGCCCTCGCGCTGGCATTCCGCCGCCCCGCAGAAATGCGGCAGATCGGAGACCCAGACGATGCGGTACAAGGGAACCTGTTTGTCGTCGATGGTGCAAAAAGCGGACATATTCATGATCCGGCGCCGAGTTCCGCCGAGCGTTGCGTGGCCGATTCGACCGCGGCCATCAACGCGGCGCGCAGGCCGCCTTCCTCCAGGGTTTGCAGGCCGGCGATGGTCGTGCCGCCGGGGCTGGCCACGCGGTCTTTGAGTACGGCCGGATGTTCTCCCGTGGAAATCACCATTTGGCCGGCGCCGAGGACCGTCTGGGCAGCCAACGCGGTGGCGATGCTGCGAGGCAACCCCATGCGCACACCGCCGTCGCTGAGGGCCTCGATGACCAGGTAGACGAAGGCCGGCCCGGAGCCCGAAAGACCGGTCACCGCGTCGAGCAGTTTCTCCTCCACGGCAAAGGCGATGCCCACCGCCTGGAGCAACTGGCCGACGAGTTGGCCGTCCTCCGCGGTAGCCCGCTCGCCGAGGCAATAGGCACAGGCTCCCTGCCCCACCAGGCAGGGCGTGTTGGGCATGACGCGGACCAGCCGCACTTGGGGGCCAAGCCGCTCGGCCAGCCGGGCCAGCCGGGCGCCGGCGACGATGGAGACGACCAACTGTTCGGGCGAGATTTCCCCTTGCAGTTCGGCCAGGACGCGGCCGAGTTGCTGCGGTTTCACGGCCAGGAAGATCACGTCCGACTGGCCGATCAGTTCGCCATTTTTGGCGGTCGTCCGGCCACCGGTGGCCTTGGCGAAACGTTCGCGGGCTTCCGGGACGGGGTCTGCCGCCAACAGGTTCTTGGCGGCCACCAGTCCGGCCCGGACGAAGCCTTGTCCCAGGGCGGTGGCCATTTGTCCGCCGCCGATCAATCCAATGCGTTGAGTCAACATAACCGTCATGGTAAGCAAAAAGAGCCGTTTCCACAAGGAGGGGACGCAAAGACGTCACGTAAACCGTGTAGGGAACGCCCTCCGTGGCGTTCCAGGCGGATCGGTGAGGCGGAACGCCACGGAGGGCGTTCCCTACAGCCATTCCTCCGGGAATCGCCGCGCCGGGTGCGAACGTGGCGGCGTCCTGAAACCCGTCGCTTTGCGGCGCGCCCGGCCGCACTTTCGCCGCATCCAGGTCGAGTTGGCTGCGGTAGCCGGGGTAATGCAGGTTTTTCCGCCAAGCGAGCACGATGTCCACGCCAACGTTCACCCGTACGCCGCTGGCGTGGGCCTTCTCGACGAAAGCAGTCAGGTTGGCGATGGAGTCGTCGTTGCAGTGAAAGTGGTACATCCTAATAGTCCAATCTTGCCAGGCGTGCAAGCAAGCTGGTCATGGTGTATTCTTAGGTGCATCCTTAAACGAATCACCACCGAAGGAGTTTGACATGCGCGACTTGTGCCTCGCCCTGGTTCTTGCCGCCTCGGCCTCGATTGCTTCCGACGTAACCGCCGCGGGAACTACCGCCGTGAGCGGCGAGAAGCTGCAAGCCGGTTCCTGTGCGGTATCCATCGACGCGCGCGGAATGGCCGGTGCATTGGAGGGCTCCGCGGCCGGGGGCTTGCCCGCCGTGGATGGCGTCGCCGAACTGCGTTATGGCGCCGCTCGCTGGGCGCTGACGCAACCATCGCTGATCCGGCGGAGGTGCGGCGGCGTAAGCGTCGAATATGATTTGCCCAGCACGCCGAAGATTCACGTCAACATCACGTACCGCTTGAAAACCCAGGACAAGGACGTTGTGCTGTCGCGCGACGTGGCGGTCTGGGCCGGTGGCCGACTGGCCGAGGACCTGACGGTCTCCTTGCCCAACTGGCCCGGGAAGCTGCCTGCCGACACCTGGCTGCCGTTGGCCAATGGCACGGCCGGCAAGCTGGGGGCCGCGGCGGCCGGCTACGATTTTCAAGGTCCGTTGTCCCCGAATCACGCCCCGTTGTCCATTCCAATGGTGAGTTGCCAAGGCCCTGATGGGCGGCGCGTCACCGGCGGCAGCGACCCGTATTTCTCCACGCTCTTCGCGGCCGACCATGTCGAGTGGACGTATCCCAAGAATGTCGGCCTTGAAGACAACGCCGAACATCGCTCTTTGGTCAGCGTCATTCATGAAGGGACGCCCGACCGGGCGCTGGACTGCTATTATCGCTACGCACTGCCCACGGTTCCGCCGGGGCCATCGTGGCTGCACGATATCGCCCTGGTGGATTACGACTACATGAGCGGCGGCGGCAAGGGATGGTTCAAGGATATCGACGCCCTGGCCGCGACGCTACCGGGGGCGGAGCGCAAGAAGGTGTTCCTCTGTCTGCACGGCTGGTACGACTGGTGCGGACGCTACAGTTTCGACGCGAAAACCAAGCAGTTCGACAAGCAATGGACTGTTTTCGGCAATGCCCCGCGATACAAGAACCAGCACGCATCCGGCAACATCGGCGGCGAGACGGTGGACTGCGGCTTCGACAAGTGCCAGCAGGTTACCATGACGCCCCAGTTGATGCGCGAGCGGCTCGACTACGCGAAATCCCGCGGTTTTCGCGTCGGTCTCTATTTCTCCGACGGCATGAACGCCGGCACGGGCTTGCCCGGCTTCAGCAAGAAGCTCGTCCTGAAAAACGGCGGCTGGGTCGGCCCGGACACCTCCGGCGATAGTTATTGCATGAATCCGCTGGTGCCCGAAGTGCGGGATTTCTACCTCGCGTATACCGACGCCATGTTGAAACAGTTCGGCGATCGGGCGGACGCTTTCGTCTGGGATGAAACCTTCATGATCGACGCCAACACCTACGGTTCGGCAGCCGTCCCGGGTTATTCCACCCGCGCGATGATGCGGCTGGTGCGCGCAGTGGCCGGAAAAATCGAGACGCACAATCCGCAGATGGCCTTGCATCCGCAGTTTGTCACCATCGGCGCTCCCCAGC
>CAYYBU010000385.1:0-4172 GCA_964469945.1 uncultured Planctomycetaceae bacterium | reverse complement strand
AGTGCCACGAAATGGGCGTTATGCTCCTGGTGCTCACGCCCTGCCTGTATTGCAACGTCTCCGACTCCTGGATGCTGCCCAGCAAATGGCAGCGGGCGGCCATCGGCGCCGGCGGCATGTACGTCGAACTGGTGCTGGCCTCGCTGGCCACCTTCGGCTGGTGGTATACCACGCCGGGGCTGTTGAACAACCTCTGCCTGAACGTGATGTTCGTCTGCTCGGTGAGCACGCTGGTCTTCAACGCCAATCCGCTGCTCCGCTACGACGGTTACTATATCCTCGCCGACGTGACCGAGATCCCCAACCTCCGCCAGAAGGCCACCACCATCCTCAGCCGCAAACTGGGCGATTGGTGCATGGGCCTGGAGCAGCCCGAAGACCCCTTCCTGCCCGAACGCAACCAGATCTTCTTCGCCCTCTATTCGGTGGCGTCGGCCGTGTATCGCTGGGTCGTGGTGTTCTCGATCCTCTGGTTCCTCTACAAGATTTGGGAGCCTTACCGCCTGGAAGTCTTCGGCGAAATGATCGGCATCGCGTCGTTGTGGGGGCTGATCGTGATGCCCCTGTACCAGGTGGGAAAGTTCTTCTATGTCCCCGGGAGGCTCGATAAAGTGAAAAAGGCGCGAATGGTTGGCACGGTGGCCATCGTGGTGGGGCTGGTGCTCGGCGTGCTGCTGATCCCCGTGCCGCACAACGTGATGTCGACGGTTGAGATCCAGCCCCGCGATGCCGAGCCGGTCTATGTGGACGTGGCCACCGGCGGCGTGCTGGCCCAGGTCCACGTCAAGCCGGGCCAGCAAGTTGCCGAAAAACAGCCGCTTGCCCGGCTGCAAAACATCGACCTGAGCCTGGAAATCGCCAAGCTCGACGGCGAACGCCGGCAACGCAACATGCAGTTGCAGAACCTGCTCCGCCAGGGCCTGGACGATCCGCTGTCCGCCACGCAGATTCCCGAGATCCGCAAGGCGCTCGGCACGCTGGACAAGCAATTGGAGGAGAAGCAGCGCGAGCAGCAGCGACTGGAACTGTTGGCGCCGGCCGCCGGCACCGTGTTGCCCCCGCCGGCGACCACGGAAAAGGACGATCCCGAGGGCCAGTTGGCCGCCTGGTCCGGCACGCCCTTGGACCCCGAGAACAAGGGCGCCTATCTCAAGGAAAGCGTGATGCTCTGCCAGATCGGCGATCCGCAGAAACTGGAGGCGATCCTGATCATCGACCAGCGCGACGTGGAGGACGTGAAACGCAGCCTGGACGCCTACTTGAAAAGCAACAAGGACGAACGGCTGGCGGTCAAGGTCGATTTCAAGCTCGACGCCTTGCCCTTCGACACGCTGCACAGCCACATCACGGAGATTGCCCAGGAGGAGTTGAAGATCAGTCCGCAGCGGCTTTCCACGAAGACGGGCGGGGAATTGGCGACCACGACCGATCCGAAATCGGGCGCCGAGCGTCCGCAGAGCACGTCGTATCAGGCCCGCGCCCCGTTGGATGATCCGCAGCATTTATTGCGTCAAGGTCTTCGCGGCCGCGGCAAGATTCACGTCGCCTGGCTGCCCTTGGGCACGCGGCTGTGGCGGTTGTTGACGCATACGTTCAACTTCAAGTTGTAGCAGTAACCGTTCACAGGGCGGGCGGGGACTGCAGGAGAACTGCAAAGTCCGACGCAAAGGGGTCAGGTCCATGTTTTCGGACAGGGCTTTCCTCGAAAAACGAAGCGTTCGAGCCGAAAAATGGACCGGACCCCGACTTTGCCTGCTGGACGAGCCCGCAGTGGCGCCCGTCCGGTACGCCCCGCGAGGTTCAAGCGGCTGCGAGCTGCCGGCGCCAGCGGGCACTGAGGCGGCCCGAAAGGTACGCGGCCAACGCCATCAGCAACAGCATGGCGGCGCACCAACCGACCGCCGCGCGGCGCAATGCCCCTAGCCCCAGCAACATGGGATGGTCCAAGGGCGTCGTGAGTGCCGCGGCGGTCGCCATGCCATAGAGCGCGGCGGCCAGGGCGAACACCAACATGACGACGCGGACGCTGGCCCAGTCCGGTGCGGTCAGCATCCAGAGCAGAAAGGCCATTTGCAGCGTGGCCATCATGACCAGCACGCGGGCCCACGCGGGCGATGCCGCCACGTCCCAGGACTGCAGCCGGACCAATGGCGTCAGGCTGGCCGCCACGGCCAGCGTCAGGCCGGCCGCGTGCCACGGCAAGCGGCGAACCATGCCGGCCACGGCTTCATCCACCTCCAGCGGCTGCCACGCACTGCGTTTGGCGGCCCGCGGCGTCCTGGCCGGCGGCACAGCCGTCGCGGGCAGACGCACCGCATCACCGCGTGGAGCGGCCGGGGTACTCGGCAAGCCCTCCGCCACGCTGCGCAGCACCGCGTCGGTGGCCTCGCATTGCGGGCAGCGGACCACCGCTCCGGCCAGCGTCTCGTCCACATAGACGCTGTGGCCGGCGGGACAAGTCATGCGAATTTCCATGCCGGCGCGACTCCGCTGCAGTGTGGGCCGATTCTCCAACCCTCAGTCTGCACACCGGCGGCCACGCCGTCAATGCTACTCGTCGGCGTACACCCGCGTGCTCTCTTCCTGGGTGAGCGGAACTTGCATTTCGTCGGTTGCCAATTGACAACGCACGCGCAAGTCGCCTGCCTGCAAGCTCTGCACCCGAACGCGATAGACGAGGTCGGCCTTGGGAGCCAGCCGCGGCAGACCGTCGAAGAGGATGCGGCCATTGTCGATCGCGTAGCGGCTTGGCCCTTCGGCCGCGATGGGCTTCAACTGCGGCGGCAGCAGCAGGGTCAGGCTCACGTTGGCCGCCGCCTTCGACCCTTGGTTGCTCACGTGAATCTCGTAGGTAGTTTGCCCGCCGACCTCGATCGGGTTTTTGTCCTGCGACAATTGGAACTGCACGGCGGCGATGCTTTCGACCAGCACCGGCTGTTGGCGTTCGACGGCCACGCCCCGTTGCGCCGTGCCGCGGAGCTTGATGTTCTGCTCGCCCGGCTCGATGGGCATCGTTACCAGTTCGACCACGCCCTTGTCGTGGACGGGCAGTTCGTCCAAATGCCAGTGAACGGCGCGATTGTTCTGGTCGTACTGCCCGGCATTGTTGGCACTGACGAATTTCAATCCACTGGGCAGATAGGCCACCAACTCGACCTGCTGCGCCGCCGCGGTGCCGGGATTGGAGAGCGCCAACTGATAGGTCGCCTCGCGTTCCAGATAGCGGCGTTTCGGCCCCGACAGGGCGATGTCCAACTGCGGCGCCAGCACTTCCACTTGGCAGCGGCTTTCGGTGCGCAAGTTGCCCTCGCCGCGGGCCGCCAACACGCTGGTGACCGTGCCGGGTTGCTGGGCCACCAGCGGCAACTCCAGCTTGCGACGCTCGCCGGGACGCAAATCACCGATGCTGTATTCCAATTCGCTGCCGGCCGGATGCTGCAAACCGGCGGGGAGGTGCGCTTCCAACACCACGCCGCTGGCCACCCCGCTGCCCGGATTGGAGACCGTGACGGTCAGATTCACCTGCTCGCCGATCATGACGCGGCTGGCGGCCGCCGTGCTCTCTACCGTCAGCTTCGGCTGGGTGGCGACGGTGCGCGCCGCGGCCGCGGCATCGAAATGGACTGTGGCCACGCTGCCGATCTCGCCTTCGGCGGTGGGCATCAGTTGCAACTCCACCGACGACTCTTCACCTGGCTTCAGTGTGCCCAAGTTCCACAGCAACTCACCCTGCGGGCCCTGCGAGGCGTGCGGCGTGCTGCCCAACAACCGGGTGCCGCGGGGCACCTGATCGTGGACCTCGACGTTGCCGGCGCTCGACTGGCCCGTGTTGCGAACCGTGATGTGAAAGGTGGCCGGCCGGCCCACTTGGATCTCCGCCGGGGCGATCTTCTGGATGGTCAATTGCGGGACCTGCGGGCCTTCAAGCTGCTTGTCGCCCGGCTGTCCGATGCCCTCCAGCGACGCGGTGGCGTCCGCCGCGGGCGCGTCTTCGTGGGCAGGGACCGCGCTGAGTGGCGGCCAATGGGGCAATTCCGCGCGGGCGGGCGGAGGGTCGGCCCGCGGTGTGGCGTAGCGATCGCCTCCGGGCGGCGGCCCCTTCAAATCGCTGGCCCTCGGCGTCGGCGTCGCATAGCGATCCGTGGCGGGAACCTCGCCGGCGGTGACGACCC
>CAYYBU010000384.1:0-4186 GCA_964469945.1 uncultured Planctomycetaceae bacterium | reverse complement strand
CGCGGGCGGAGACTGGTAATCAGCCGGCCGGAGGCCACCCGTGTTGGGTCCGATCTCCGGCTCCGGATAGGGATCGAATTTCTGCGCCCGCGCCTGTTGATATGCTTCCGGGCCCGGATGGACGATACTTGGCGGGGCCAAGCAACCAGGCAGCAGACCGACGACCAGGAACGCCACCGCTATAAGCCGTACTGGTTTCATCGCCGTAGCTCCTTGCCGGAAAAGAGTCCGCTTACGCCATCTCCACGTTCTCTTAAGTAAGATCGGCCGAAAAATAACGCTTAGACCAGGCAAAGCGACGGGGTGGGCCGGGGGGCGGCGATTATACGGTCTTCATCCGTCGGAAAGAAGAGGGAAAAATATGCGCCTCAGGGCAAGAAATACCCATCTATCGGCCATTGTCGAGTGCCACTGGCTCTGCCGGTGTGTGTCACGGTTGCGCCGCCCGGGCACTGGTCGAGTCGGCGGCGCCCAACACCGCCAGGGATTCCTTGGGCACGAACTCGTAAATCTCGACGCGGTCGAGGCACACCAGATCCTGCTTGACCCAGAAAGAAAGCGGATACTTCTCCTCGCCAACCAGTTGATACTGCGACTGCCGAGTCTTCAGCCATTGGCGGAAGGCGTCCTCCTCCCGTTCCGTGGTGCGGGCGGGGCGAAAGCGAACGTAACGCAACGGCCGGCTGCTGGACACGCGGCCCAAGTCGGCCGCTTCTCCCCGGGCGTGGCGCGCCGAATAGATCCGCTGGTTGCAGTAGTACACCGAGGCCAGGTCGTCGCCCTGCGGCGGCGAGTAGAAACACTTGTGCAAGTCGGTTCGCAGGCGGACCTACTCCGCGTCCTGCGCCTTCTCGCACCAGAACCAGCGGGCGAAGTCGCGATTGCGCATCCAGCAAGGTTCCTTGTAAGGCTTGAGGAAGTCGCGCACCGAAGCGCCGACGCCCACTGCCACCAGCAGTATCAAGGCCACCACCACCGGCGTCAACGCGGACCGGCGACTGTTGAGCTTCGACAAGATCGCCGCGGCGCCAAGGCCCATGAGCAGACAGAAGATCGGCGCCATGTAGACGCTCAGCCGCCAGGAGCCACCATACGGATAGGCATGTACGGTCGCGGCGAGGAAGTGTAGCGCCAACGGGACCACGCACAGCGCCGCCAGGGCGATGCGGCGTCGGCGCAACAAGAGGACCAGCGCGGTCAGGCAACACAGGCTCGTCAGCAGGTTGGGCCCAAGCTCCCCGCCAACCGGGTAACACATCAGTTCGTTCGTCCGCACGGCCAGGAAAGCCAGGAACTTTCCCACCGCATCCAGCGGCGGAAAATCGTCGGAAAAGGCCGCCCGCTGGGCCGGGCCAGAGGCGTTCATCTGGTTTCGCGCCGAGAGCATGAACAAGGTGACAAAACCGGCCAACAGGGCCACGTTGAACAGCCCCCAGCGCAGCCATTGCCGCCACAAGCGTTGTCGCCAAAGCACGATGGCCATCGTGGCGCTGATGCCGCTGGCCACGAACACCGCCGGGTACGACAACAGACAGGCGATAGGTACGACCAAGGTCAGGGCCCACCACCAGCGACTTTCCTGCCGCCGGCGGCACCACTCCACGGCCAACGTCAGCAGCACCAGCGAAACGAACAGGTCGGAACCATAGGGCTTCGCTTCGGCCGAGTGGCGGATCAGCGGATACGCCATGGCAAACGTGCCGACGGCCAAGAGGAAAGCAGTCCCGCGCAGCAAGCGGCCCGCCAAGTGGCGAAACAGAAACAGGCTTCCAATCCCGCACAGCAGCACATAGAGCCGCAACGAATATTCCGAAAATCCGAAGAGCTTGATGATGGTGTGTTGCACCCACAGGTACAGCAACGGCGCGATTTGGATGTAGTCCAGCGGTTTGAGTAAATCGAGGTATCCGCGGTCCAGGTAGTTGTGGGCCAGATAGGCTTCATCGGGCCAGAGCGGAAACTGGAGCAGATAGCGAATCAGCCGCACCACGATCCCCAGCCCGATCAGCGCCCAGGTGATTTGCGCGAGCCGCCGCGAGGTGAGCAGTTCCGCCGCTGCGGGAAACGAGTCCAGCGGTTCCCAACCGCCGGCCGCCGGCAACGCTCCGACAAGATCCGCTCTTACTGTCGCTTCCTGCATGGCCGCGTGTCTCCGTTGGAACTCTGTAGGGAGGCTGGTTTCGCGACGGATTGTAACCGCGTTGCCAACAACCGGGCAACACGAAAAACGCCCTTTGGCCCCTAGTCCTCGGGTCGCGCGGCTGCCATAATAACCGGTTTACCCACTTCTCCAGGCGAGGATCGGTCATGGTGCAAGAGAAGATTGCCAACTTTCAGGGCCTAACGTTCGATGACGTGCTTTTGGAGCCGCAATATAGCGAGGTGGTGCCGGCCGAGGTCGACGTGAGCACCCAACTCACGCGGCGAATCCGCCTGAACATCCCCCTGCTCAGTTCGCCCATGGATACCGTCACGGAAAGCGACATGGCCATTGCCTTGGCCCAGGAGGGGGGCATCGGCGTGATTCATAAGAACCTCTCCATCGAACGCCAGGCGGAAGAGGTGGAAAAGGTCAAACGCAGTGCCAACGGCATCATTCTCAATCCGGCCACCCTCCCCCCCGACGTCACGCTCTCCCGCGCCCGGGAGATCATGGATCAATACAACGTTTCCGGGCTGCCAATCACTCGGCCCGACGGCCATTTGGAAGGCATTCTCACCCGTCGCGACATGCGATTCCAGGAAAACTGGGATGTCCCCATCTCCACCGTGATGACCCGTGAGCACTTGGTCACCGCCACGGGGACCGTAACGCTTGAGGAAGCTGAGAAGATTTTAATGGAAAAAAAGGTGGAGAAGCTTTTGCTGGTTGACGAAACTTTTAGGCTGACGGGTCTCATCACCATCAAAGACATTGATATGATGCGGCGCTATCCACAAGCCTGCAAGGATGGGCAAGGCAGGCTGCGAGCCGGAGCCGCCGTCGGCGTCCACGACTACGACCGTGTGCGAAGTCTGATCGCCAAGGGCGTGGACATCCTGGTCGTTGATAGCGCCCATGGACACTCGTCCAACGTCATTGAAACCGTGCGAAAAATTAAAAAGGACTGGGACATCGACGTCATCGCCGGAAACGTGGCCACTGCCCAGGGCTGTGCCGATCTGATTGCCGCCGGCGCCGACGCCGTCAAGGTCGGCATCGGGCCGGGATCGATTTGCACCACCCGCGTGATTTCCGGCGTGGGCGTGCCCCAAATCACTGCCATTCAACAGGCAGTCTGCGCGGCCGAGAAGAGCGGTACCCCAATCATCGCCGACGGTGGCATCCGCTACTCCGGCGACTTGACCAAGGCCATCGCCGCCGGCGCACAGGTGGTCATGATCGGCGGCTTGTTCGCCGGGCTGGAAGAGAGCCCCGGCGCGAGGATCTTGTATCAGGGTCGAACATTCAAGGTATATCGAGGCATGGGCTCCTTGGGAGCCATGGTTCAGGGTTCCAGCGAACGCTATCGGCAATCCGCCAGCCAACGCGGCCCCGACAAACTGGTCCCCGAAGGCGTCGAAGGCCGGGTCCCCTACAAAGGACTCTTGGGACCGTTCGTCTACCAGCTCGTGGGCGGGTTGCGGGCTGGTATGGGTTACTGCGGCACCCGAACCATCGAGGAGTTGCGCACCGTCGCGCGCTTCATCCGGGTTTCACCAGCCAGTGTACGGGAGAGTCATCCCCATGACATCACGATTACGCAGGAAGCGCCAAACTACAGCACGGAGTACATCGTCGGCGAAAGCCATTGACGCGCCGCGGCGGCGCCGCGGCCGCGCGGGGCCGTTCGTCGCGACGCTTACGCTGCTGTGGCTGACCTCGGCCAACGCCTGGGCAGCGGCCGACGACGACGCACAGCTTGCCGGTCTGTCGGCCGTTAAAGCCGCGGCCTACAGCGAACAGATTTCCGGTCTCTCGGCCGTGAAAACGGCAACCTACGATCCGCCGGCCACCAGCCGACTACGCTGGCAGCCCGTCGGCGCCCGGGTTGTACGCAGCGCCGGGCAGAGTTGGGCGATCAATGAGGTGATGCCCACCGCTGCAATCTCCCCGCTACCGGCCGATCCACCCGCCAGCGTCAGCACGCGTGCTGCGGGCGACCCCTTCAATGATCCGTTCGAAGACCATCGAGCCGTCGCAGCC
>CAYYBU010000383.1:0-4187 GCA_964469945.1 uncultured Planctomycetaceae bacterium | reverse complement strand
CAGCACGCCGACGGTCATCGGACGGCTGCGCAAAGACGCGGCCTTAGCAAACCCGCGTTTTAGACCACTCAGCCACCTCTCCAAGTCTTTATGGCTCAGTTGCTATGCCAATGAACGATACAGAAAAGGATACCACAAAAGACGGCCACAACAAGTTCCCCACGCCCGGGAAGCCCTGTCTGTGGACTCCAGTCCTCATCCAACGACAATTGGCTCGGGTGTGAGCCGGTTCCTGGCTTGCATTTCTCGGTTAACCGGCTTTAATGACTATGTGTCCTTTGCGGATGGTCAAGTTGCCGTTCCTGCCACCCATGAGGAGAGGAGTCATGGCCAAAGCCATCCCCGGCGCTGTGAAGATCGAGCAGAAGATGAGCGGGCAATGCATGTTCGTGCGCGTGCTGGTCGCGGCTGTCCTGGCCAATGGACTGTGGGGCGTGCCGTCGTTGCGGGCCGCCGAGAAGAAGCCACCGCGAGCAACAGCGTCCCAAAGTGGCTATACCCAGCGCTCTTGGTGCCTGTGGAAGAATGGCGGCCTGGACAAAGACGTGGCCCGCGCCATCGGCGACTCGAACGTGGGGGACAAGGTCATACTCAAGTGGTTTTATGACGAGCGAGCCCGCGCCGTGGGCGTCCGGATCACTTCGCATGCCAAGCCGAAGCCGGCGGAGAAGGAAGCGAAGTCGAAAGAACTGCTGCGTCAGTAATTTATTGAGATAGGAATTGCCTTATGTTGTATAGAACCATGCCGGCCAACGGCGACAAGCTGTCGATACTCGGCTTCGGCTGCATGCGATTCCCCATGAAAGATGGGAGGATCGACGAAGCCAGAGCGATCGGCCAGATTCACGGGGCCATCGATCAAGGAATCAACTATATGGACACGGCGTGGCCGTACCACGCCGGCGAGAGCGAAGTCCTCCTCGGCAAAGCCCTGCGGGACGGCTACCGCAACCGCGTCAAGGTGGCCACCAAGCTCCCCTCGTGGATGATCAAAACCCGCGCGGACATGGACCGCTATTTGGCGGCCCAACTCGCGAAACTGCAGACCGACCATATCGACTACTACCTGCTCCACGCCCTGAATGGAACCGTCTGGGGCAACCTGGAGCCGCTCGGCGTCCTCGAATTTCTCGAACAGGCGAAAAAGGATGGGCGCATCGTCAACGCGGGCTTTTCCTTCCACGGCTTGGCGGATGATTTCATCCGCATTGTCGATGCCTACCCCTGGTGCTTCTGCCAGATTCAGTACAACTACCTGGACCAGAACTACCAGGCTGGCACTGCGGGATTGCAATACGCCGCCGCGAAGGGCTTGGGGGTGATCGTCATGGAACCGCTGCGGGGCGGCAATCTGGGCTTGAGCATTGCGCCGCCCGCGGTTGCGGCGATCTGGAAAGACGCCAAAGTCCGCCGCACGCCGGCGGAATGGGCGCTGCGTTGGATCTGGAACCGGCCGGAAGTCACGGTGATTCTCTCCGGCATGAACGACGATGCGCAGATCCGGGAAAATCTGGCCATTGCCAGTACGGCCCGCGCCGACGCCCTGAGCCAGGACGAATTGGACCTTGTGGAGCGGGTCGGCCAGACGTATCGGACACTGATGAAAGTCGGCTGCACGGGTTGTGGCTACTGCATGCCCTGTTCCTCCGAAGTGACGATTCCCATCTGCTTCGAGGAATACAACAAAATGCACATGTTCGGCGCCGTGGAACAAGCGAGGTTCAGTTATGCCTTGCGGATGAGCGGCGAACTTGTGGACGGCCGGCCGGGCTATGCGTCGCAGTGCGTCCGCTGCGGCGACTGCCTGGAGAAGTGCCCCCAGCAAATCCCCATCCCGGATATGCTTGCGCAGGTCGCCGCAGAGTTGGAGGGCCCCGACTTGATGGATCGAGTGGCAACCGCCCGGCGGATTTTCCGAATCGAAGCCCCCTGATACAAAAACCAAGATGAGCGGGAACCCTCCGGCCTGGCAAAGCTATTCCGATTGTGCGGATTAGGACGCTGGTGTGGAACTCGTCGCGATCTGGCATCCGGTGGTGACCGATATAGAGGTTGAGAGGTTGCCTCTGGCGTCGCCTCTCGCCCCACTCCCGGAGGAAGCGGGGGAATGCCTGTGGCCACGGAGGACAGTTCCATGTCGATTCGATCCCTTTGCAGTGCTCTGCTCCTGCTTGCCGGTCTCTGCTGTGCCGGGCTGGCCCGGGGCGATGGCATCATCGACTTCTTCAAGAGCATTCCCGAGGACACCACGCGGCGAAATTGCTGGCCGAAGCCGTTCATTTATCCCGATCGCCAAGCGGCCCGCGAACCGTTCGTCACCATGGTCAGCAATGGCTGGGAACGACAGAACATGCTTACCGAGGAGCATTTCGACGCCGAGACGGGCAAGCTCACCGACGCCGGGCAAGCCAAGGTGTTGTGGATCCTCAACGACGCGCCCGAGCAACATCGCAGCATCTTCGTGCATCGCGGCCTGACGCCGCAGCAGACGGCGGCCCGCATTGGGACCGTGGAACAGTTTGTCGTGCATTCGGCGGCGCCGAGCGAATTTCCGCCGGTCTACGCGAGCACGCGCTCGGCCGACGGCTACGCGGCCGACAAGTATGAGTTCGTGACGCGCAAATTCCAGGCTGCGATCCCCGATCCGAAGTTGATGCCCGTGGCTGGTTCCAGCGGCGGCGGCGGCAGCAGCAGCGGCCATTAAAACTCAGACATTCATGATGTCGAGCCGCATCTGAATCTTCCGCAGCGGTATCAAGGGGCCACGGTTGCCGCCGGGACAACGCTCGCACATTACTTCCCAGGCGGCCGGGGTGGCCACGTTCGAGCCCCAGAACGGCCAGGTGCGACACTGCCGGGGGCGGTCCTTATAGACCTGGCAGGAGCGGCTCTCGGCGTGAAAGAAGACGCAGTCGTCGTTGGCCCGTTCGGTCAGGCTCTTGCGGATGCCCACTTTGCGCACGTAACGCCGCTCGAACTCGTCGACGGCGATGCGAATGGCCGCGGCCAGGGCGGTGATTTCCGCCTTGTTGACCCACACAAAGCCCGGGGCGCCGGTGCAGCACGCGCCGCACTGCGTACAGTGGAACCGCAAACCGTTCTCGTACCAAGGGTGGTCATTCATACGACGATCAGTTCTTCTCCATGAGCGGTTAGCAAGGCGCCCACCTCCGGCATCAGGTCGTAGGACAGGGCCAGCAATTTCAGCGGGTGCAGCGTGGGCTTGGTGGTGCCCTGCTCCATTTGAATTTTGCAGGCGCTGCACTCCGTGGCGCCGGCCTGCAAGGCGGGGTCGCGGAGGCGGGAGATCAGGCCCCAGCCGGCGCGCAGGCTGCTGCGGTAGTTCTTATGCAACATGCCGAAGGTGCCGGCCATGCCGGAGCAGCCACGCTCGATGTGATGGACCCTCAGCCCGGGAATGAGCCCCAACAGATTCTCGCCGGGAAAGCCGACGCCCAGCGCTTTCAAGTGACACGGGGCATGGTAGCCCAAGGTGGTGTTGATCGGCTTCAGATCGAGTTGCAGCGTCCCGTTCAAGTGCATTTTCCACAGGAAGGTGCAGGCTTCGCTGGAGTTGGCGGCCAACAGTCGGGCGTCGTCGTCGTCCAACAGTTGCGGATATTCGTGCATCAAGCAGAGCGCGGCGGCCGGCTCGGTCGCCACGACGTGGTAGCCTTGCCGGACCGCCTCGGCGAGAATGGCTACGTTGTGCCGGGCCAGGCTGCGGGCGTGATCCAGCGCTCCGCAGGCGATCGACGCCATGCCGGCCGGCCGCTGGTCGGCCGGGACGTAAACGGCCACGCCGTTGTGCTCCATGACCGCCACCAGGGCCTCGCCCAACTGCGGATCGTGGTAATTGGCATAGCTATCGACGAAGTACAGCACCTTCTGCCGGCTGCGGCGCGTGGGCCGCGTCAAGCGGCGGCGGGCGGCGCGGCGGAGGAAACTGCGCGACGACACGCGGGGAAGTTTCCGCCCCTGGGCGATGCCGAACGTCTTCTCCATCAGCCAGCGCATCTGCCGATTGCCGATGGCCCAGTTGGCCAGCGGACTAACCGTGCTTGCCAGCGCCGCCAGCAGATCGAGCCGCGTCATGAGCCAATCGGAGAATCGCAAGCCGTTGGCCGCCACGTAGGCGCCCTTGCTTTCGCGCATCAGCCGCGGAATATCGACGCCGGCCGGACACT
>CAYYBU010000382.1:0-4203 GCA_964469945.1 uncultured Planctomycetaceae bacterium | reverse complement strand
CGGGCGCGAGTGCCACACCCTTTACCCCTACGGCACCCTTCCTTGAGTCGGGCAGCGTGTCTTCGCCATCGGTAATCCCTTCGGTCTGGAGCGCACGCTTACGACCGGCATTATTTCCAGTTTGAATCGCTCGCTGCCCAGTCGCCGTAACGGCCGCTCGATCAAGTCGATCATCCAGATCGACGCCGCCATCAACCCGGGCAACTCCGGCGGACCGCTGCTGGACAGCCACGGCCGCATGATCGGCATGAACACGGCCATCGCCAGCAAGACGGGTGAAAGCGCCGGCGTCGGGTTCGCCATCCCCATCAACACCATCGCCCGGGTCGTCCCGCAATTGATTGCCAATGGCCGTGTCCGCCGGCCCGACGCGGGAATTGTCCGCGTTTATCAGACGGAGAAGGGGCTGTTGATCGCCACATTGGCCCCCGGCGGCCCGGCGGAGCGTGCCGGCCTGCAAGGCCCCAAGATCGTACGACAGCAGAAGCGGCAAGGGCCCTTCGTCTATGAGTATCAGACGGTCGATCGCACGGCCGCCGACCTGGTGGTGGCCGTGGATGGCAAGCCGATCAAGAGCGGCGACGATTTCCTCGACGCCGTCGAGAGCAAGCGACCCGGCGATCAAGTCGTGTTGACGGTGGTCCGCCAAGGTCAGGTCAAGCAGGTGCCCGTGCCGTTGGTCGAGGCGGGCGAGTGAGGCCGCCAGTCCTCGCGAGGGAGTGGCCGCCCTGTTTCGTACGAAACGGGCACTATTCCCCGAGGCGTGGCCGGCCCCTTGCCGATCTTTTGGAAAGCTAGCATTGCATTTAGTGTACATTCGTGTACAATTGCAGCGCAGCGCACGACCACGCAACGCCAGTTTGGATATAGGCATGATGCTAACAAAAAACGGCTACCACCCCGACCTGCCTTGGGTGGGTGACCTTCGGCTGTCGAAGCTTACCCCCGCCTACAGCACGCCGGGGGGGGCCATGTTCCAGATTGACGCAATCGAATTGCTACGCACATTGCCCAGCAACAGCGTCGACCTAGTAATGACATCCCCGCCGTTTGCTCTCACACGGAAGAAGGAATACGGCAACGAACCATTGGATCGTTACCTTGAATGGTTCATGCCGTTCTGTGAAGAAATCAAACGAGTCTTGAAAGACACTGGAAGCTTCGTCTTGGACATTGGTGGCGCGTGGGTGCCGGGGGTGCCGGTCCGAAGCGTATACCATTTTGAACTGGCCGTCAAACTGGCGAAGAGCTTTCATCTTGCGCAGGAGTTCTACTGGTTCAACCCGGCTCGGCTTCCCACCCCTGCGGAATGGGTAACAGTCCGCAGACTTCGCGTGAAGGACGCCGTAAACATGATTTGGTGGTTTGGCAAGACAGAATGGCCCAAAGCCGATAACAGGCGTATCTTGCAGCCTTACAGCGAAAGCATGAAGGACCTGATTCGGAACGGCTACAAGGCGAAGAAGCGGCCGTCGGGGCATGACATTTCCACAAAGTTTCAAAAGGACAACGGCGGGGCTATACCTCCGAACGTCATTCAGATTGCCAACACGGAATCGAACAGCGCCTACCTCCGAAAGTGCAACGAGCGCGGCATCAAGCCCCATCCGGCCCGCTACCCGGAGCAACTGGTCAGGTTCTTCGTTGAGTTCCTGACGGATAGGGGGGACTTGGTCGTCGATCCCTTCGCGGGTAGCAACGTGACAGGGGCGGTTTGCGACGGGAGCGGCCGACGTTGGTTGGCTTCGGAGACGGAGCCCCGGTACATCGAAGGTTCGACGATCCGTTTCGAGATTGGGCCACTTTTCGACGCTCCGGTCGCGAAACCGCAATCGAAACAGAAACGTGCCACGTCCGGGAGGTAGGGGCGATGGCCGGTTTTCGGTTCTCTGAACTGGTCGATGACTTTGCTGCCACCCTCGAGCGTTCTAGCGCTACCGTCATTCGTCAGCAGGCAACGGACACCGTCCGGCCCGCAAGGCTTCGGGCAATCACAGGCAACAAAACAACGGATTGCATCGTCTTTCTCTGGACGATTACTCCGGGCGGGGGTGGCCCGGACGTTCGGCCCGCAAACGAGCGACGGATTCAGGTTTATCAACGGAACCCAACTCTAAGCAGTATCCCGCTTGAACCCGGTTGCCGCACCCTTCTTGGCGGCTGGAGCGAAGAATTTGGCGTCTACGCCTTTTGGGATCCTCGGCGGCATGTTCGGTTCTCTATCCGCTCGCCCAGTCTGCAAGTAACGTCCGAAACCCTAGAGACTGCAAGCCGGGTCGGAATCGCTACGTATCTGCGCCCGGCTGCAACAGGGCGCGAAGTCGTCGTTGCGGTGGCACCAGATTCTCTCCTGTGGTACGTTGAGAATGGCTTGCCTCTTCACAACGCGGAGGAGGACGCCGGGGCCGCCGTCGACCTTGCCCAGGCCGGCCCGGATGAGGAACGAAACTTCCTGGACGAATCGCAGACCGACATTCAAGCCGCGCGCCGGTATGATCTTGTCCAAACCATGCGCGCATACCGGGATTCCCAATTCCGGCCGGCCGTCTTGAGGGCTTACGGCTACCGCTGCACGGTTTGCGGTTGTGCACTGAAACTCGTTGACGCTGCGCATATTGTGCCGGTTTCGTATCCCGATTCCACGGACGAAGTGACTAACGGTCTTGCGTTGTGCCGGCTCCACCATGGGGCGTATGACAACGGCATGCTTGGTGTCCAATCCGATTATCGTTTGATCGTGAACCCCGAAACGGAAAGTCGGCTCGCCGACCTACGACTTGCCATTGGCTTGGAGGATTTCAAGGCAAGGCTCCCAGAGCGAATCACACCCCCAGCCGTGATCGAGACGCGCCCCGCCCCACAACGGCTCATCACCGGGCTTCGCGCGCGCCGCTGGCCCGACAACCTCGTCGCCTGACTTGCAAGCAACCTACACCCGGCCGCGAGGTCAACTATGCGATTTCGGGTGGAACTGGCCGCTTTGACGGGCCGCGCAATCCCTCCAGCAGCCGCTGGGCCGCTTGCTGGCCGCCGTGGATGCAGTCCGGCACGCCCACGCCGTGATAGGCGTTGCCGGCCAGTTGAAAATGCGGCAAGGCGGCCGCGCGGGCTTCGATCCGCGCCACCAACTCCTTGTGGCCGACGTGATATTGCGGCATCGTCCGCGGCCAATGGGCCACGTCGCAGAAGATCGGCTCGCCCTGGATTTGCAACAGTTTCGCCGTGTGCCCGATCACCAAGGGCCGCAATTGCGCGTCGGCCATTTCCGCCAGTTCCGGCCGCCGCGCCCCACCCACGAAAACCCGCAGCAGGGTCTTGCCTGGCGGGGCTCGATGCGGGTATTTCTGGCTGCTGAAGCTGCATGCCAACAGCGGACTGTTCTCCACGGCCGGCACCACCGCGCCTGCGCCGTCCAGCGAGTGACCGATTTGCCGCCGCTCGTAGCCCAGCGAAACGATGGCCGTACCGGAGTGCTCGATCCGGCCCAGTTCCCGGCCCAGTTCCGCATCGACCGCCCCCACCAGCCGCGCGACCACGTGGGAAGGCGTGGCCAGGATCAGGCCGTCGAATGGCCCCGAGTCCGGCGCCATCGCGTCCGGAGCGCACTGAACCCGCCAACCGCCGCCGCTGCGCCGGATCCGCTCCACGGGCGCATTGAGCACCGCAGTCCCCGCCGGCAAGCGGGCGGCCAAGGCATCGACCAGGCTCGACAATCCCTCGCGCAGCGTGACGAACAGGCTGTAGCGGGCTCCGCTTTCGCTGCTGGCCGCGCCGCGCTGTCTCATTTGCCACCGCATGGCGCGGATCAGGCTGCCGTGCTCCCGTTCCATGTCGCGAAAGCGCGACAACGTGGCCGCCACGCTGAGTTTTTCCAAGTCGGCCGCGTAGACGGCGCTTACCAAAGGCTCGACCAGCCGCTGGCAGGCCTCGCGTCCCAGGCGGCGACGCACGAAGCCGGCCATGCTCTCGTCGTCATCGCCCTGGCGTGGTGGAATGAAGTATTCCAAGGCCGCCCGCAGCTTGCCCAGCGGACTGAGGATGGGCGTCACGGCCAGCGGCCACAGTTGCGTGGGAGCCATCATGAGAAATCCGTCGGGCAGGCGATGGAGCCGCCCGCGACGAACCACATACGTCCGCCGATAGGCCGGATTGGTTTGCACAAGTAGCTCGGCCAACCCCAACCGCCGGCAGAGATCCACGCCC
>CAYYBU010000381.1:0-4204 GCA_964469945.1 uncultured Planctomycetaceae bacterium | reverse complement strand
CCGGCCCGGCCAACTGGTGGTGCTGGAGAGCACCACCTACCCCGGCACCACGCGCGACGTGGTGTTGCCCATTCTCGCCGCCGGCGGCCTGACCGTGGGAAAGGACTTCTTTCTGGCCTTCAGCCCCGAGCGGGAAGATCCCGGCAATCCGAAGTACTCCGCCGAGCAGATTCCCAAGGTCGTCGGCGGCATAGACGCCGCCAGCGGACGGTTGGCCAACCTGCTTTACAGTCAGGCCGTGGCGCGCACCATCCCGGTCTCGAATTGCGAAATCGCCGAGGCCGCCAAAATCCTGGAGAATACCTACCGTTCGGTGAACATCGCCATGGTCAACGAGTTGAAGATGCTTTTCGACCGCATCGGCATCGACGTTTGGGAGGTGATCGACGCGGCCAAGAGCAAGCCCTTCGGCTTCCAGGCTTTCTATCCCGGTCCGGGCCTGGGCGGCCATTGCATCCCCATCGACCCCTTCTACCTGAGTTGGCTGGCGCGACGCTACGGCATGCCCACCCGCTTCATCGAGTTGGCCGGCGAGATCAACACCAGTATGCCGCGGTACGTCGTCCAGCGCCTGGGCGATGCGCTGAACGAGGTCAGCAAGCCGCTGCGGGGCAGCAAGATCTGCCTGCTGGGGCTGGCCTATAAGAAGGACGTGGACGACGCCAGGGAAAGCCCGTCGTTCGAACTCATCGAGCTCCTGCAACGCCGCGGGGCGATCGTGACGTACAACGACCCGCACATCCCCGCGGTGCCAAAAACGCGCGAACACGGCGAGTTGAAGATGACCAGTTGCGATCTGACGCCGGAGTTTCTCGCCGCCCAGGACTGCGTGCTGATCGCCACGGACCACTCGGCCTACGACTACGAGCACATCGTTCGCCATGCTCGACTGGTGATCGATACCCGGAATGCAACCAAGAACGTCAAAGCAGGACGCGAGAAGATCGTCAAAGCGTGATCGCGTTGACCACATCCCCCGTGAAGGGCTCGACGCAACACTCGCGTCCTGAGGCCGTGCTGGGACATCCCGCATGAAACGACTCGCGTCATTGGTGTTCGTGCTGCTCTGGGCATCGGAAGCCTTGTGCAGCACGTTCTACGTTTCTCCTGTCGGCAGCGATGCGAAGCCTGGGACTTCCAGCAGCCCGTTTGGAACAATTCGTAAAGCCTTGAGCCTTGCCAAGCCTGGCGACACGGTGCAGATGCTTGCCGGGATTTACGGTGAAACCGTTGCTTTTCCTCGATCCGGGTCGGCTTCGACTCCGATTACGCTGCAAGGACAAAAGGACGCATCGGGCAATCTGTTGACGATTCTCGATCCATCCGTCCCGGCGCCGGCCCACTGGGTTTTGGCCCCCGAGATCGGCCCCCATGTCTGGAAGCAGGGTTTTCCGACGATTCCTTACGTGTTGCTCCTGGATGGGCAGCAGCTTCTTAGAATCGACGATCGACGCATGGCCGAAGCGCCCGGCACGAGTCCCTGGACCGGCGCGGACAATTTAGCAAGGGCGTCCGACGCTACAGTCCCCGGCTATGCCGATCACCCTGTCGGTTTTTGGGCCGGCATAGGTTGCCTGTATGGTTGTAGAAATGGCAATGTCTATCTTCGTTTTCAAAACGGCGATAATCCCAACGGCGCGCATTTGCGGACGGCAGGCATCACTCCGGCTATTTCCATCACCTCCCAAAGTTTCATCACCGTCCAGAATTTGCACGTTCGCGGCGCCGCCATGGGTGTCAGCATTTGCGGCCATGCCGACAATAACGTGATCCAAGGCAACTTGTTGGAGCACGGCGCCTATCGAGTGCGGATTTACAAGGGGACGGACGGCAAGCCCCGCAACAATTTGGTGCGGAGCAATATTCTTACTCTGGGATATCGCGACTTCCACGATTTCGGCGCCTGGTCCATGAGTGGCAGCCCGATTGGCGCAAATTTAATGCTGCGGGCGCAATCGTACTTGAATTTCAAGTTCTTGTCGGGCTACCAAAGTTCCAACGATTGCGGCGTGCAACTGGATTACGCTGGAAGCGGCAATGAGATTTCAGGCAATATCATTCGTGATGGCTTGGTCGGCTTGTCGATCTGGTCGCCTAATACTGTAGTACACAACAATGTCATCAGGAATATGTCGTCGGTGGGCATTATCGTCAACCCGGGAAGCAATGGGACCACCATAACGAGAAACGCAATCCTAAATACCAATTGCAACCTGCGGATAGGATTGTGCGGAGAAGTCGGGGACATGCGTCGCAGCATTTTCTTTCACGACAACATTTCCTACTTGGACGACCACGTAGGCTCGCATATCTATTTCCACACGGATGCAGACTATTCGGCAAATATCCAAAAGGGAACGGCGAGAGACGTGGAAGTGGTTTACGTGCGCAATAAATGTGCCGGCGGCTACTCGTGGCTCGAGACCGATGTTTCCTGCACGGCTAGTTCTTACGTACTCAATAATATCCTTTCTTCACAAATACTCGTTCTGACCAATCGCGCAAACATCAAAAACGCCCGGCTGTTTGCGGCGTTTGACTTCAATTGGTGCGGAGGATACTACTGGCATGGGGTGCAGGCATTTGCGGGCCCCCATAATGTCATGCTTCCCTATACAAATGCCGATCCGACGGCAGATTACGCGGCTGGCGATGTCGGCAATCGGTTTTGGCCCGCGGGTACAGTACCTAGTTGGAATTGGTAGCCGCGCCACGACGGCGCGATGAATCCCTGGAGGAATGGTGGGTTGTTGAAACGCGCTTTGGACTTGACGGTTGCCCTGGTCTTGTTGACGTTGAGCTCGCCGCTACTGGTGCTGATCGCATTGCTCGTCAAACTGACCTCCCGCGGACCGGTGCTCTTCCTGCAACAGCGGGCGGGCCGGTGCTTCCGTCCGTTCTTCATCTATAAATTTCGTACGATGGTTCACGACGCGCCGCACAAGGGCGGGCAGATTACTGTCGGCAACGACCCGCGCATCACGCCCGTCGGCAAGATCCTGCGGACGACCAAACTCGACGAATTGCCCCAGTTGTTCAACGTGCTTCTGGGAGACATGAGCCTGGTCGGGCCGCGGCCGGAAGTGTGGAAATACGTGGAACTCTATCGCGCCGATTACGAGACCATTCTGCAGGTCCGCCCGGGCGTCACGGACCTGGCGTCGCTGGAATACCGCGACGAAGCGGCCCTCTTGGCCCGCGCGTCGAACCCGGAAGAAGAGTACCGGCTGCGCGTGCTGCCGCGGAAAATCCAGTTGGCCAAGGAGTACATCCGGCGCGCGTCGTTCTGGCTAGACCTCTCGATCATGGTCAGGACGCCGTGGATTCTGTTGGGTGACCACCTGCCGCTGCGCAAACGCACCTCTCCGCTTCACAACCTTGGCGAAACCGACCATCATGGCGCATGATTTCAAAGTCCCTATGCGAGTTCCCTTTTTTCGTCCTTCGATCAGCGAGGCCGAGATTGCCGAAGTCGTAGCCTGCCTGCGCTCGGGTTGGCTGACGACCGGCCCGCGCACCCGGCAGTTCGAGTCGGCGTTTGCGCAACAGGTGGGGGCGAAACACGCCGTGGCCGTCAATTCGGCCACCGCCGCCTTGCATCTGGCGGTCGAGGCCCTGGGCTTGCACGCGGGGCAGGCCGTGCTGGTGCCCACGATGACCTTCGCCGCCACCGCCGAGGTGGTTCGCTACCAAGGAGCCGTTCCCCTGCTGGTGGATTGCGACCCGCTGACGTTCAACATGGACCTCCAGGATGCCGAGCGCAAAGTGGCCGATTTGCGCGCCGGCCGCCTGCCCTTGGACCGCCATCTGGCCGTGGTGGGGATGATCCCGGTCCACGTCGGCGGGCTGATGATGGACATCGACGCCGTGGCCGCCTTTGCCGCCCGGCACGGCTTGTGGATCGTGGAAGACGCGGCCCACGCCTTCCCGGCCGCTTTTCGTACCGGCCCCGAGGCACCCTGGCGCCGCTGCGGCGAGGACACCGCCGCGGTCACCTGTTTTTCCTTCTACGCCAACAAGACCATCACCACCGGCGAGGGCGGCATGGCCCTGACCGGCGACGACAGCCGCGCCGAGCGGATGCGGCAGATGTCGCTGCACGGCCTCTCGCACGACGCCTGGAAACGCTACAGCGGCAACAGCGCCTGGGACTATCGCATCGTGGCGGCCCGTTTCAAGTATAATCTCACCGAGATTGCCGCCG
>CAYYBU010000380.1:0-4208 GCA_964469945.1 uncultured Planctomycetaceae bacterium | reverse complement strand
CTTCGCGCATCCGACTGGCCGCATGCTCACCAAGCGGAAGCCCTACGACATCGACATGGAGGCGGTGATGCGTGCGGCCCGCGACCACGGCAAGATGCTGGAGCTCAATGCCCATCCGCAGCGACTGGACCTCGACGACCTGGCTTGTGCGGCGGCCAAGCGGTACGGCATTCCCATCGTGATCTCGACCGACTCGCACCGCGTGGACGGGCTGGCGGCCATGCGTTACGGCGTGCTTCAGGCCCGCCGCGGTGGTCTGACCAAGCAGGACGTGGCCAACACGCGTACCTGGCCGCAGTTGAAGAAGCTCTTGGGCCGGGGGTAATGTCGCGATCTCCCCCCCGTGCCGGCCGCCCGGTAAAGCTGCCCCAGCGGCGGCGGCGAACAATCCGCGATTCACCCCTTGTCCGCCCAACGTTGGCTGCGAATAATCCATTATTCGCTAAGGGGGCTGTTTCAAATCGGGACTCGAACCAGAAGGAGTGTTCATTATGGCACAGTGTCTTGCATATCTGCGAGTGGTCGCGGCCACGTTGATCGTGCTGGCAGGTTGTTCGATCAGCCAAGCCGGCTTATTCCGCCGGGGATACGTCAATTACTATTACTATCCCGCTTGCCCGACGGTGGTCGTTGCGGCGCCTGCGCAAACGGTAACCGCGATGCCAAGCCCGGGCGCGCAGACGGTCTACATGCCGGTTGAACAACCCAGCGCGGCGCCGGCCGCCACCTACGTGCCCGCCGAGGTTCCGCAGTATCAATACCAAGGCGGTGGCGGCGGCATCGGCAACATGCCGCGCAGCTCTTGGGACTTCGGAAAGTTTCCGCCGTACTAGTTCTACTGCGCAAGTTCGGCAGTCGGAAATGGGGACTGGCTCCGTCGCCTCAAACAGGCTGGCCCCGCGGGACAGCGTCGTCGGCGACGGCGCCTGTCCCCTTTTCCGACTTTATGCCACACCGGCTTGTGCCACGGAGCCAGTCCCCATTTTCCGCGAACCTTGCGCAGCAGAATTAATCAAAGTGCCGCCTATGCGCGAAAATGACTTCGGGCGGACGGGAAACCGCGCTATTTCGCGGGCAATTCCCGCAGCTTGATGTTGCGCACGGCCCCCTTGGTACACCAGGTGGCGATGCCCAGCGGACGATTGAGGTCCACTTCGCTGCGAATGCCGAGCTGGTGGCCCTTGCGATCCTGCTGGATCAACTGCTTGTCGTCGATCCAAGCTTCGATTTTGGCGTCGGTGACGCGAATCCGCACGCGATACCACTTGTGGTCCTTGAAATCCTGAGAGCTGGAAGTGGAGTTGTCCGAGGCGTCGTAGAAATCGACGTTGGACAGGCCGACCACCGTGCCGCCCCAACCGCCCACGACCAGCGAGCAGTATTCCTTGCCGACAGGAAAGGTGGTGGTGCAGAAGAAATCGCTGCCCTCCAATCGCATACCTTCCAAGGAGAGCTCGAAATTGGTCCGCGGCGGCTTGCCGGTCCAGGTGATGCCGGTCATGTTGTTGCCCGTCTCCATGACGATGGCGGCGTCCTTGACGTAAACCTTGCCCTCGCCACCGAATTTGGCCACCTTCCAGCCTTCGAGGGTCTTGCCGTCGAAGAGGTCTTTGCCGACGGCCGCGGCCGTTTCTTTGCTCGCCGCCTTCGTCTCTTGTGCGGTGGCGGCACCGGGGCGGGAGACGATGAGGCCAGTCGCCAGGCAGAGAATGACCCTGAGACTTCGTCGCAGCATGGTGGGCTCCTTATTGGTTTTTTGCAGCGTCTTCATGATACCAGATGGGACCGGGCCATTGCAGGTGGGACGGTCCGGGGAACCGTGCAACAAGCCTCACGCCCCATAATCCTTGAAACTTTTGCGACAAACGCTATATTCATGGAATGTCTGGCCCCAAACCGACCTTGGACACACCCAAATTACTGACGGTGAGCTAGAGCATCTCACAGGGTTGAGCCAACTCGATCTTTTGTTTCTTTCAGGCACCCAAATTACCGATGCTGGACTGGAGCATCTCAAGGGGATGAACCAACTCCGATCACTGGATTTTAGCTCCACCGAAATTACCGATGCTGGATTGCAATATCTCGACGGTCTGACGAAACTTGAAAGGTTGGACCTCAGGAACACCAAGGTTACCGATGAGGGCGTGAAGAAACTCCAGCAGGCTTTGCCGAAGTGCGACATCCTAACCCAGCATAAGCCCCGGTAGTATCACCCATTGGCTTTTGTGCAAAATAGGTGAGCGGTGCAAACTGCCCTCACCCCCTGCCCCTCTCCCGCGTACGGGCGAGGGGAGTTCCGGTGGGCCTGCGCTTCGCTACAGCAATTCATCCCTCATCCCTCGTCACCGGTACCCCAGTTCTTCCAGGTCTTTCTCGGTCAGTCCGTGATGATGGGCCAATTCGTGCAGGATCGTGATGCGAATTTGGCGGCGGAGTTCCGCCAGCGCGACACGGCCACGACGGTCTCTGGCCATGGCGACGATCCCTTCGCGATAGATGGTCACCACGTCGGACAGGATGCCCGACTGGTTGATGCTCCGTTGCCCCAGGGGGATGCCCGTATAGAGGCCACAAAGGTCGTCGCGATATTGCACGCCCAACTCGGCCACGACCTGCGGGGAGGGATAGTCCTCGACGTGCAAGGGGACCTGATCGAGCAACTTATGAACCAACGGCGGCATTTCCGCCAAGACCTGCTCCAGTTGCTCGTCGAAACGCTGTCGGGCGCGTGAATTCAATGGAATGACTCGACTTCTCGTAGTTCAGGTGGGCCTTCGCTGCGCTTGTCCCACCCTACAGCGCTCACGGTTTCGCCGGCAGTTGCATGAGGACCTCGGCGTGGGCCGACAAGGCGTTTTCCGTCATGGTGGCGTCGGCGTCGAGGCCGCGGAACCAATTCAGCGGCGGCGCCAGGTAGCCCGGCGGCGCTTGGGGAATCAGGCCGTCGCCACCGCTGTACTTCTCCAGCATCGTCGAGGTCCAGCGGCTGGGGCCGCCGGGCGTCTTGCGCAACACGTATTGGCCGCCCAAGGGGCAGCGCAGTTTGGCCGCCAAGAGAAACTCGGCCGCCTCCCGACAATGCTCCGGCGGCACGTGCAATTGCTGATCCAAGGCGTGCATGAGACGAATGTTCCCCAGGGCCGTTTCCCGGGTACGGGCGTAGCCCAGGCTGTTCAGTGCCGGGGTGACCCGCGCCTGGGCCACGTCGCCGACGTGCAAGCGGGCCTGTGCCAGCCGCTGGGCCGCTTCAAAGCGAAGCTGCGGCGTGACGGTCGCCAACACGTCCTGCTGGAACGAATAGACCGTGAAGCGGTCGAACTGCCGCCGCCACAGCCCCAGCCGATTGGACGCGTAGCCGGCCGCGTCGGCGCCGGCCGGGATGGTGATGTCCAGCAAACGCAACAGGCCGAGATCGCCATAGCTGCCGACGTAGCCGATCAGCATGTTGCGCAGGCCGCCCACGATCTCCCGCGGCATGCCCACGTCGAGCAGGCCGCCGAAAAGCCGCTGATCGCGAAGCACCAAATCCAGAGCGGCGATGTCGCCGGGCACGGTGGCCAGGCGGGTCTTATCGGCCGGACCGGCCCATTGCGAGAAGAAGGCGAAATGGCGGCGGTCGAAGGGCGTCATCTGCGCGTCGAGCACCACGCGCTCGCGGTTGTCGGGCAGAGCCTGGCGCTGGACCGCGATCATGGCCGGATCAAGCCTTCCCCACTGCTGACGATAGAACTCGGCGAACTTGCCGTAGGAGGCCGCCTCGGCCGCGGTAACGCGATCGACCGGCACGTCGGGGACGGGCGTCAGCAGGCCCCGATGGCCGCGGAGTTGATCGTAGACCTCGCCGTGCTTGAGCACCGCGAGGCTGCCATCGGGCCGGACGCCGAAATCGGCCGGCAACAGGCCACCGGCAATCAACTGCTCGATGGTGGCGCCCGGCCTGGCTTCGGTGGCGGAGGCCAGCTTGGCGAGCTGCACCAACTCGATGTCGGCGACCGCTTCCAGGCGGCGCATGGTTTCCACGCGATAGCGCGGAGCCATGATGTTGCGGAAGAACGCATCGGAAAAATAGACGAAGATCGCATCGTTGCGCGCCAGCGGCATGATGGTGCGGGCGTAACGAAATTCCCTTGCTCCGCCCAGCGATCCTTGGCCGGAAGCCGTTTCGAGGAACCGCCGGGCGAGCCTCTCCGAGGAGCAGACGAAAT
>CAYYBU010000379.1:0-4217 GCA_964469945.1 uncultured Planctomycetaceae bacterium | reverse complement strand
GAACGCGCCTACTTGCGGCAGCGGCTGCGCGATATCCTGCAGCGCTCCGGCAAGATGGTGAGCACGCAGATCGGCGGCGAAACGCCGGCGGTGGGCGAGGCGGCCCGGCGCCCGGCTGCCGCGGAGAACGTGGTTGAGCCGAGCCCGACCGTCTTGCCAGCCGCGTCCGCCGAGGCCGTCGTGGTGGAAACAGGCGTGGAAAACGCAGTGGCGCCTGCTTCAGATGCCGAAAACACCGCCGATCCGGTCGCCGTGGATCCAGTCGCCATCGAGCCGCCGTCTGTCCTGCAAGCCTCCAACGAGGTGCCGGGCGATGCGATCGAGCCAACGGACCATCCGCCCGTTGTGCTGGGGGCCCCTGCCGGCTCGCCCAGCAGTGTCGAACCACCGCTGAACGCAACACGGCTGGACAAGCCAGCAGTGGCGCCCGTGGCGAGCACGGCACCGGGTTCCATGGTTGCGCAACCGCGGCGTGCCAGGGGCGGCCGCAACGCGGCGAAGTTGAGTCAGAAAGAGTTGAAGAAGAAGCGCGCCGACGAGATGAAAATCAAGGCTTTCCGCGACTACTTCAACTACAGCGAAGAGTTACGGAAAATCCCCCCCCATCGCACCTTGGCGATCAATCGCGGCGAACGGGCCAAAGTGCTGCGGATCAGAATCGAATCCGACCTGGCGGCCATGTACGCCGTGCTGGACGAACTGCTGGTGCCGCCCGGGCATCCCCACGCCGATTACCTCCGCGGCTGTGCCCGCGATTCGCTCAGCCGGCTGATCCTGCCCGGGCTGGAACGCGAAGTGCGCCGCGAGTTGACCGATCGCGCCGAGTTGCATGCCGTGGGCGTGTTTGCCAAGAATCTGCGCAACCTGCTCTTGCAGCCGCCGGTGCGGAATCGCCGCGTGCTGGCCGTGGATCCGGGCTTCAAAAGCGGCTGCAAGCTGGCCGCCCTGGACGAGTTCGGCAACATGCTGGCGCAGGACGTCATCTACCTGATCGGCAAGCCGGAGCGGCGGCAAGAGGCGCAGAGCAAGGTCTTGGACCTGGTGCGGCGTTTCCAGCTTTCCGTGGTGGCCATCGGCAACGGCACCGCCTGCCGCGAAAGCGAAGACTTTTTCGCCGCCTTGGTCGGCGGCGAGCTCAAGGAGCAGGGCGTCGCCTTCGTGATCGTCAACGAGGCGGGCGCCAGCGTCTATTCCACCAGCCAGTTGGGCCGCGAGGAATTCCCCGCTTACGACGCCACCCTCCGCGGCGCCATCTCGATCGGCCGCCGTTTGCAAGACCCCTTGAGCGAACTGGTCAAGATCGATCCGGCCAGCATCGGCGTGGGGCTTTATCAGCATGACGTGAAGGCCAAGCATCTGCGCACTTCGCTGGACGAGGTGGTCGAGTCGTGCGTCAACTACGTGGGCGTGGACGTCAACACGGCCAGCCCGGCACTGCTGCGCTATGTCTCGGGCTTGAACCAGTTGACCGCGCGGCGGATGTACGAGTTCCGCCGCGAGCGCGGACCGTTCCGCAATCGCGAGCAGCTCCGCGAGGTTCCCGGCTTCGGCGAGGCGACTTTCGTGCAGGCCGCCGGGTTCTTGAAAATCACCGGCGGCGACCATCCCCTGGATGTCACCTGGATCCATCCGGAAAGCTACGCCGTGGCGGCCCGCGTCATGGAGCGGCTGGGCTGCACGCCGGCCGCCTTGACGGAGAAGGAGAGCATTGCCGCCTTGGCGCAGAAGGTCGCCGGCGTGGACATCGAGGCCATGGCCAAGGAACTGGAGGTCGGCACGCTGACGCTCAAGGACATCCTGGCCCAATTGGCCCGGCCGGGGCGCGACCCGCGCGAGGACCTGCCGGCCCCCGTGTTCAAACAGGGTGTGCTGAAGCTGGAAGACCTGACGACGGGCATGGAATTGACCGGCACGATACTCAACGTGGTCGATTTCGGCTCCTTCGTCGACATTGGCATGCACGACAGCGGACTGGTCCACGTCAGCCACATGGCGGACCGCTATATTCGCGATCCGCACGAGGTGGTGGCGGTGGGCGACATCGTCAAGGTCTGGGTGCTGGCCGTGGACAAGGAGCGGCGGCGGGTGTCCTTGACCATGGTGCAGCCCGGCAGCGAGCGGCCGCGGCATCCGCGTTATGGCGAGAAGCCGGCCGAGGGCGCCGAAGCCTCGCCGCAGGATAACCAGCGCGGCCCGCAGCGGCGTCCTTTCCGCCGTCGCGGCGATGCGCCCGCGGCGGGTCCCGCCGGCGGGCAAGCAGCGCCGCAAGGCGCTCCACGAAGCGGCCAGCAGGGTGGACAGCAGGGCGGACAGCAGGGTGGCCGCCGACCCAGGCCGCAAGGTGGTCCGCAACAGTCAGGGCCGCGCCCATCGCGACCGCCGCAGTCGCGCCCGCCGAGCCGTCCGCAGCAGCCAAAGCCGCGTCCAAAGCCGTTGGTGCCGCTTACCGAGGGCATGAAAGCCGGCAAGGAGCCGATGCGAACTTTCGGCGATTTGGCGCAGTTCTTCGAGACGACTAAGGCGCCCGCTGCCAAGGCAGCCAAGTCGCCAGCCGGTGAATCGACGCCCGCCAGCACGACGCCCGCCAGCACGGCGCCAGTCAGCCCGCCGGTGGTCGAGGAAGCCCGACGGTGTGCAGAGCATGGCGTGACGCCGCCGGTGGAAACGCCTCCCGCCGCCCAGGAAGTGGCCACCGCAGCGGAACCGCTGGCCGCGGACGCGGCGCCGGGCGTTGATGGCCAGGGCGGGGAGACGTGCCCCTAGGAGGCTGCCAAATAGTATCGGGCACACGCCGAGCTTGTGAAAAAATCCCGGCCGGCTCGACGCAAACCGTTAATTTCCAACGCGAGACTCCACCCCTTTGGTGGATTTTTTCACACGCTCGCCGTGTGCCGTAATGGGCGAACGGCACACGGCGTGTGCCTGCTACATTTTTACTGACGCACGCTATGGACTTTCAAGAACGGCTGGAAAAAGCAATCGAGCGCGGGCAGCAGGCCGGCACGGACCGTGCGCGGGCGGAGGCCGAGCGCGCACTGACGGAAAAAGAGCTGCAGCGGTTGCACTCGCAATATCGCCTGGCGTTGTCGGAACGGATCGAGCGCTGCCTGGAGCAAATGGCCGATCGTTTTCCCGGTTTCCGTTTCGAGACGATCGTCGACGAGCGCGGCTGGGGGGCCGCCATCAGCCGCGAAGACATCCACATCAAGGCGGGCCGCAGCGGCACGAGTTTCAGCCGTCTGGAAATGGTCATTCGTCCCATCTCGGCCTATTTCGTGCTGGAACTGGCCGCCAAGGCCACGGTGGGCAATCGCGAACTGTTTCGCCGCACCCATTATCAGCGTCTGGCGGAGGTCGATCCCACCTCTTTCGACGAGTTGATCGATCTGTGGGTGCTGGAGTGCGCCGAGCGCTACGCGGCGGAAAGCCGGCGGTAAGGCCCCCGTTGCGTATGCGGGAAGATTTGTCACAATGACAAGGCGTAGGTTGTTTTTCGGCCGATCCCTTGGACAGTCAACCGCAAGAGGAGAATGACATGGCACGCCCCGTCACGATTTTCACCGGCCAATGGGCCGATTTGCCCTTGGAAGAACTGGCCCGTAAATTCAGCGACTTCGGCTACGACGGCCTGGAACTGGCCTGCTGGGGCGATCATTTCGACGTCGAGCAGGCCCTGGCCGAGCCCGATTACTGCGGTCAGAAGCGCGAATTGCTGGAGCGCCACGGCCTGCAGGTCTTTGCCATCAGCGCGCATTTGGCGGGCCAGGCCGTGCTGGACAATATCGACCAGCGGCACCAGACCATCCTGCCCAAGCGGGTTTGGGGCGACGGCAAGCCGGCCGGCGTCAACGCCCGAGCGGTCGAAGAGATGAAAAACACAGCCCGAGCGGCGCAGAAACTGGGCGTCGGCGTGGTCAACGGTTTCACGGGCTCGAGCATCTGGCCGTTGCTATATTCCTTCCCGCCCGTTTCCCCGCAAATGATCGACGACGGCTTCAAGCTGTTGGCCGATCGCTGGAACCCGATCCTCGACGTATTCGGCGAGTGCGGGGTGAAGTTCGCCCTGGAGGTGCATCCGACCGAGATTGCCTTCGACCTGGTGACGGCCCAGCGGACCATCGAGGCCTTGGACGGTCGCGAGGAATTCGGCTTCAACTTCGATCCCAGCCATTTGATCTGGCAGGGGGTCGATCCGGTCGAGTTCATTCGCGCCTTCC
>CAYYBU010000378.1:0-4221 GCA_964469945.1 uncultured Planctomycetaceae bacterium | reverse complement strand
CGGCAAGTTCTAAAATCCACCCAGAAAGACTCTTTCCCCTTGACCCCAGAAACATCTGGGGCGACCCGTATCACTGTCCCGATGGGCCAGTGCTCATCATGCCGCTTCGGCAAGGTCTTCGATCACGCGGACGGGCGAAGGTCCGTCGAACTGATATCGCACGCCGCGCCAACGATGGGTGCGGGCGAACACAGCGGCGACCATCGCCGCGAAATGGACGCCCTGCGTGAGCGGTATCGCCATCGCAATGCGGAACCAGCCCCAGGCGCCCCATCCCCGAACCGTCTCGCCGCGCTGGCGGACCACGCGCCGCGCACACCACTCCAAGGGAACAATCAGCAAGACCATCGACGCCCAGTAGGTGGCCAGCGCCGTGCCGATCCAGGCCGCGGCGTTCCAATGGGCCGTTGCCGCGGCCACCGCGCCCAGCAGGCCGCAAAGCACCAGCACGGCCGTCGTGGCGACGCCATGTCCGACGACGGCCCACCACCAGGAACCGGCCAAGCGCACGGCCAATAATTGCCGCTGCAGGAAACCGAACACGCCCCGGACGCTGCACGTTTCCCGATTCACCATCACCAGCGCGGGCGCGAAGGCGATGCGGTATCCGTGCGCCCGGGCGCAGCGGCAGATGGTGGTGTCGTCGCTGAAGCCATTGGCCAAACGCTCGCGCAGATCGGACTGCCGCAAGAATTGGCCTTGAATCGCCAGCGATCCGCCCCAGCCGATTTTGTACCAGTACATCTGCACCACGGCGGCCGTATTCCACAGGTATCGGACCAGCGAACCGGCCGTCAGCCGGGCCGGCATGTACCAGCGGTTTCCCGACGCGACGCCCACCCGCGGATCCTTCAGCGGCGCGGCCAATTCGCGCAGCCAGTTGGCGTGCGGAATGGTGTCGGAATCCAGTCCGGCCACGATCTCGTGCGAGGCGTCGATCTGCGACATGGCTTGCAACATGCCCGCGATCTTGCGGCTGCTGGTGGCCAGCCGCTCGGTCAACGTCAGCACGCGGATATTGCGTTTGCCGGATTGATGCGCCAACTTGTTGACCACCGGCCAGGCGGCGTCGCGGCTGCTATCGACCACGATCCACACGTCGTAGTCGGGGTAATCCTGCTGGAACAAGCCGGTCAGGCAGGCCGGCAGGAACGGGTCCAGGCCGCGCACGCAGAGGATCACGGCCGCGCGGGGACATTCGTCGTCCCGCAGCATCGGCCGGCGGAAGCGGTAGAGAAATCGGGCATAAGCGATCAGCAGGGCCGCTTGGCCCAAGATCAGGCCCGCGACGATCCAGGTCAAGCTGTGAGCCAGGCTTTCCAAGATTACGATTCCCTTCTTGAGTTGTCAGGCCGCCTTGGCCTGGACTGTTCGGGTTGCCGGGTCCGTCGACGTGCGAATCCTTTGCAGATAGGTCGCCAGCAAGTCGTCGGCCTGGGCCTCCGCGATGCGGCGACGGTCGTACTGCATACACACTTGCAGTCCGCCGGCATAGTAAACCAGCGTCACCGTGACGGCCGTGCCGTCGCGAACCGGCGCGAAGCATTCGATGCCATCGAGCACGACGTTGCCGGCGACGATCTTTTCGCGGCGCCGCGGCAGGGGCGCATCGGCCAGGGCGCGGCCGAGATTGGAAACGGCGCAGGTCGCTTCGCAGCGTCCGCGATTGGCCCGGCTGGCCAGTCCTCCCGGCAGCGCCCGCAGAAGCGCCAGCGACCAGACGAAGGTGAGGCCCAAGCGGCGACGGGAGATCAAGTCCATATCGGCGTGGATGCTCCGCAGCAGGCCGCCGGGATCCGCAATCTGGGTCGGAGTGCGTTGCAGAAAGACCATGCTCACCACGTTGGCCGCCGGCAGGCGATGGTCGGCGGCTTGGCGTAAATTCATGGGCACGGCGAAACTGATCCACTCGCCGGCCGCGACGGCCTGATGCCGCCCGCGGAAATCGGCAACCGCCACGAAGAAATCGCGCAGCAGCCAATCGTTGACGGTCACCCCGGCCGCGGCGGCGGCCGCCGCGAGGCGCCGCACTTCTTCCGTTTCCAGGCGGCCCACTTTCAGGTCCGGAAAACTTGCCGGCAGTTCGCCGGCAACGGCCGCGGTGGCGGCCAGCAGCGGCACCGGCCGCCGCATGAGGAACTGCCGCACGCCCGACAGGCCGCTGAGCTGCGCCGGCAGCATCCGCAGGCACCGTAGCGCGGTCAGGCCGAAAGTCGCCCGTCCGCGCAGGGCCTCGGCATCGCAGGGCGACAACTCGACGTGGGCGTCCTGGCCATCGACGGCGCGGGCATAGCTTCGCAGGAAGTCGTCGGTAAGTTGCAACACGCCCTTGCCATCGCAGGCCGCGTGTTGCACTTGCAACACCAGCGCGCTGCGTTGCGAATCGGCCGTGGCCCAGACCCTCAATCCCGGTTCCGAAAACAGGTCGAGCGGCCGCATCGAGGGCCAACGATCGCCTTCCGGGCCGTCGCTCCAGAGGAAGGCCGGAGCACGATCGGCGGCAATCCATTCCAGCCGGCCGGCCGCGGTCCTGTGAATGGTGGCCCGCAGCAGGGGGTGGCGTGCGACGGCCGTTTCCAGAGCTTCCGCGGTCGCCCGGCGCTGCAAGGGACCGGCGAACCGCAGCCGCGCGATGATGCTCATCGGGTACTGCGGCCGATCGTCCCAAAGCATGTATTCTTCAAACGCCGCCAACGGCAGTGGCGATGGGAAATCGGACATGCGTTGCTTCCTTGCGGCGGCCTTGCGTAGAACAGCATCCCTGCCGTTCCCCTTGGGGGGACGCGTTTGTCTTGGTCAGCCGTGCGCATGGGGCTGCCGCCGCGGATCTTACCTTGCTGACGGTCTCAATAGCAAGACATATTCTGACCGGGCACCGGCAAATCATGCCCCGCCCGATGGCCCTTCCCCTGGGTCAGGCTGTGCCTGACGTCTGCGATTTGTCAGGCATAGCCTGACCTACGACTGACATCCCATCATTTGTGGTGGCGTAGTCCACCCCGCCTTGGCGCTACTGCGGCCAGCGGAGAGAATCTTTTGTCGGCTCTTGCGCCGCGCAAGCCCTTCGGGCTAACGAATCGCAACTTGCGCCCCAAGCCCTTCACCCCGAGCGCCCCACGATGACCGCCACCCGCATTGTTCTTTGTTATCCGGTCGAGGCCCAGCATATCCGGCAAATCGCCGCCGCCGCGCCGGAGGCCGAAATCGTCGACGCCGGCCAGGAGCGGATCGCCAACGCCATCTTCGGGGCCGACATCTTCTGTGGCCATGCCAAGGTGCCGCTGGACTGGGACGGCGTGGTCGCCGCGGGACGCCTGCAATGGATCCAATCCTCGGCCGCCGGCATGGACCATTGCCTGGTCCCATCGGTCATCCAATCGAAGATCGCCGTCACCAGTGCCTCCGGCGTGTTGGCCGACCAGGTGGCCGAGCACACCATCGCCCTGGTGACGGCCTGGTGCCGCAGTCTGCCCACTTTCTTCCGCGCCCAGCAGCAGAAGGAGTTCGTTCGCCGGCCGACCCGCGATCTGACCCGCAGCACCGTGGGGATCATCGGCATGGGGGGCGTGGGACGGCGTTTGGTCGAACTGCTGACCCCGTTTCAGACGCGCATTCTGGCCACCGACATGTTTCCCGTGGACAAGCCCGCGGCGGTCGAAGCGCTGTGGCCGGCGGATCGGATCGCGGAACTCTTGCCGCAGGTGGACATCCTGGTGTTGTCGCTGCCGCTGAACGACGCTACGCGCGGCATGATCGATGCCGCCATGCTGGCGAAAATGAAGCCCGGCGCGCTGCTGGCCAACATGGCCCGCGGTCCGCTGGTGGTCGAAGCCGACCTGGTCGAGGCCCTCGAGAACGGCCGCCTGGCCGGCGCCGTGATGGATGTCACGGCCGTGGAACCCTTGCCGACGACGAGCAAGCTATGGGATCTGCCCGGCGTCATCATTACTCCCCATGTGGCTGGGCAAAGTGGTTGGCGGATCGACAACATGACCCGGTTGTTCTGTCGCAATTTGCGGCGTTGGCAGGCAGGCTTGCCGCTGGTGAACTATTTATCGGACAAGCGGCTGGGCTTTCCCATACGCGGCGCGGGATATCCGTTATGGGGGGAGAACGTGGAGCCGTAGCACGGCCTAATCCCGGCGTCGGGCTAAATAGAATTGTGTAATTCCAGGAGGAATCGCTGTAGGGAACGCCCTCCGTGGCGTTCCGTTTTGCCGG
>CAYYBU010000377.1:0-4222 GCA_964469945.1 uncultured Planctomycetaceae bacterium | reverse complement strand
GATCTTCCCGGGCGCGCAGCCCCCCAGTCTGCATGAAATGATGGACCTGTTCGAGCCCCGGGGCTTTTCCGTGCTCGACGTGGAGAACTTGCGGCTGCACTACGCCGACACGCTCCACCATTGGCTGGCCCGCTTCGACGCCGCGGCCGACCGAGTGGCGGAGATGTTCGACCAGGACTTCGTGCGAGCGTGGCGATTGTACTTGATCGGTTCGTTGGCCGGTTTCACCACCGGCACGCTGCAACTGTTCCAGATCGTGATGGCACGTCCGGGCATGAACGAGATTCCCCGTACCCGCGCGCGGTTGTACGCGGCCGAAACTTGACATAGTACATACCTTGCCATGCAGCATTGCGACGCACTGATCGTGGGCGGCGGCCCGGCCGGATCGAGTTGTGCGACGAAGCTCCGCCAGGGCGGACTGGATGTGGTGGTGCTCGATAAGGCGGTCTTTCCGCGGGCCAAGCTCTGCGCCGGCTGGATCACGCCCGGCGTCATGGAATCGTTGCGGATCGATGCGGACGAGTATGCGTCCGGCCGCGTGCTGCAAGCGATGAACGGTTTTCGCGTCGGTCGCATCGGCGGCCCACACCAGGTGGTCCATTACGGCCGCACGGTCAGCTTCGGTATTCGCCGCAGCGAGTTCGACGACTTTCTCCTCCGCCGCTGCGGGGCGCGACTGCAATTGGGAGAATCGCTGCGCAGCATCGAGCGGTTCGGCCACGATTGGATCGTCAACGGGCAGTTTCTGACGCCGCTTGTGGTGGCGGCCGGCGGGCACTTTTGCCCCGTGGCGCGACTGTTGGGCATGGCCCGGCCGGCCAAGGAGCTTACGGTGGTGGCCGAGGAATTCGAGATCGAGTTGACCGCCGCCCAGCAGGCTGGTTGTCCACTGGATCCGCAGATTCCGGAGATCTACTTTTGCGACGACCTGCTGGGCTACGGCTGGTGTCTGCGCAAGGGCCCGCTGCTGAATGTCGGCCTGGGGCGTGAAGACCCCGCCCGCCTGAAAGAGCACGTCGCGCGGTTCGCTGATTTTCTCCGTCAGCAAGGGCACATCGGTGGCGATTTATTCGGCAAATTCCAGGGGCACGCCTACCAGCTTTACGACCATTCGACGCGTCCGCTGCTGGCCGAGGGCGTCGTCTGGATCGGTGATGCGGCGGGCCTGGCCTTCACCGAAAGCGGCGAAGGCATTCGCCCGGCGGTCGAGTCGGGCCGCTTGGCGGCGGAAGTCATTCTGGCCGCCGACGGCGATTACCGCATGGAGCGGTTGGAGTCCTATCGGCATCGTCTGGAAGGCCGTTTCGGACGCCGCCGCGCGGCGCCGTTGGCCAGCGTCGCGCCGTCGCCGCTGCGGCGGCTGTTGGGCCGCACGCTGCTGGCCCGCCGCTGGTTCGTCCGCCACGTGGTGCTGGACCGCTGGTTCCTGGGAAAAATGAAGTAGGGTGAGACAAGCGGAGCGAAGGCCCACCCTACTTCCCGAACAACTCCTTGAGCGGAAGCTCCTTCAGCGGCTCGTGGGACGATGGAGGCGGGCCCAGCGAGAGGTGCAAGATCAACGGCACGGGCTCGAAAATCATCGTCTGCATCGTCAAGGAGCCCTGGTTGACGGCGTCCAGCTTCTCGGCAATGTCGCTGACGCCGATCTTGTCCAGGGCGGAACTCTCGATCAGCGTGTTGTAGCGGTTGCACCACATCCAGAGGGCCAGGCCCGTGCTGCGGAAATGGTTCGTGCAAGCGCAGATGCCATCGCTGCCGCGGCGGAGCACCACGCTCTTGGGCGTCATCTCCAACACGGCGCCGCCGCGACGGTCGCAGACGGCCAGGTTGAGCATCGTGGAACGTTCCGTGGCGCGGAGCAGTTTCTCGGCCTCTTCGACCGTGGTGCATTCCTCCAACATGCGACGGAAACAAAAGGTGTAGGGCATCCCCTTGGGATTGAAGGCGGGCGAGCCGTCGGCCGCCCGGTAGACTTCATGCACGGCCAGGGCCAGGCCGGCGTCGTTGATGCCCGACAGGCAGCCCAATACGCCGGGAATGCCCACGGAAGCAAAGGCGTGTTTGCCGCGGGGACGATGGACGGTCACCAGGCCATATTTATCGAGGATCCCCAACGTGTAGAAGTCGAGGTTGCGGCCGAACAGCGGCGCGTGGGTCGCGCTCTTTTCGGCCGACACCATCAGCGACGAGCAACCCAGTCCGCCGTGATGCGTATCCATAATGGTATTGGCCACCACGCCCAGGTCGCGATCGACGCCCAACGCCTTGGCAAACGCCCGCAACTCCGCGCGATGGTCGGCCGGGGCCTGCCGCAGCAAAGTCTCGCCGGCGGCCACGAATTTCGGCCACTGTTCTTCGCGCTTGATCGCGCGCAGCAAGCGCCGCGGATAGTCGGCGATCGTCTTGACGGCCTCGCCGGTAAGCATGGCCTTCTGCCGGCCAATTTCCTCGGGCGTGCCTTCGACCAGCAGCACGGGCAGGTCGTGGATGTATTTCAGCTCGCCCTTCTCATAGCGGGCCACGTGAAATGCCCGTTGCTCCGCAGCCTGCGCGGCAACGGACAGAAGCAGGGAAACGAGGAGTGACAGAAAAGGAATTGTTCTGAGGCGCGGCACGGGCGAAACTCCTGGTCGGCGTGGGGCGAGGCCGGCAGGTTATGCGGGCGCAATGCCTACCGGCCGCGACGTTGTTGCAATTATACCGCTATAACGCGCGGTGGCAACAAATTCCCGCGGTACGACGGAGGGTGTTCCCTGCGGGGGGCCGGCCTTCCGACGCCGAAAATCATGGAGCTTCCATCTATGAGGATTCGTGTCTCGGACAGATGAGAACGGAAGACCGACCGCCGAGTAAGCGGCGCCCCTACGACCGCTACCATCCGCACCGTCGCCGGTCTATGGGGGGGCAAATCGTAAGCTAACATTACATAGACTATTTTTCGTCCCTCTTGCGGTGCATCGCCATGCTGCGAGTTCCCGTCGCGAAAATTCGTCCGGGCATGATTCTGGCGCGGCCGATTCCGTTGCCCCACGATCCGTTTCGTTACCTGCTGCAACGCGACGTCGAGATCCCCATGGATCTGGTCCCTCGCTTGCAGCAATTGGGGATCTTCGAGGTCTGGATCCGCCATCGCGAGTTGGAATTTCTCGAAGAGGTCATCGACGAGGGGTTGGCCGATCATCAACGCGAAGTGTACGTCCACGTGCGACAGAACTTCGAGGCCATCCTCCGCGACGCCACCGTGGAGATCGACCTGGCCCATTTCCAGTCCTCGATCGTCGACCTGTTCAACTTTCTCAAGGCCAGCGCGGGCAGCGACGTCCTCTTGCAGAAGTTGGACGCCTTCGACAACTACCTGATGTCGCATTCCACCAACGTCTGCTACTTGGCCTTGCTGCTGGGAATGAAACTGGAACGCTACCTGATCGAGCAGCGGCACCACAAGTCGGCCCAGCAGGCCAAGGATCTGCACCTGCTGGGGCTGGGATGCCTGCTGCACGACATCGGCAAATTGCGGGTGCCCAAGGAGATCCTGAACAAGCCGGCGCGGTTGACGGCGGAAGAGATGGCCGTGATGTGCCGGCACACGCAAATAGGTTACGAGATGGTCAAAGGGAGCGTGCCGGCGCCGGCGGCTCAGATCGTGCTCAACCATCACCAGCGCTTCGATGGCAAGGGTTATCCGAGCCGCATCGATCACGCTAGCGGCGAGGAATTGCCGCCCCTGACCGGGAAACAAATCCCCATTTTCTCGCGCATCGCCACCATCAGCGACGTTTACGACGCGGCCACGGCGGCGCGCTGTTACTCCCCGGGCAAACCGCCGGTGCAGGTGCTACACGAGATGCGTACCTTCTGCAAGGGCTTCTTCGATCCGGTGATCGCGACGGCCTTCTACCGCACCGTTCCGGCCTTCCCCATCGGTCAAGTGGTGACCCTCTGCAACGGCATCGAGGCGGCGGTGGTGGATTTCCAGCCCGAATTTCCCACCCGGCCGAAGGTGCAGTGCCTGCGGGCGGCCAACGGCGAGCGTTTCGAGCATCCTTCGCTGGAAGAAATCGATCTGGCTCTGCACACCGACCTGGGAATCGTGGCCGTGGATGGCCGCGACATTCGCCCCTTTCTCGAGTCGCAAGAGTCGGCCGAGGCAGTGGCGGAACTGGTCTAAATAGAGTTTCGTGATTCCAGGAGAAATCTCTGTAGGGAACGCCCTCTGTGG
>CAYYBU010000376.1:0-4223 GCA_964469945.1 uncultured Planctomycetaceae bacterium | reverse complement strand
AACGCCGGGACCGCCGGCGCCGCGGCCGGACCGATGGCGCCCAGGCTGAGAATGGCCTCGCGACGCAGTTCCGCGCTCTTGGCCGTCGCGAGCAATCGCCGCAGCGCGGGCACGGCCGCCTCGGCACTGGGACCGATCTCGGAGATGGCCAAGCAAGCCCAATAGGCTGTCTTGTCGTGGCCCAGCGTCTGGACCAGGGCCGGCACGGCCGGCTGCCCCAATTCGGCCAGCATGTCCAGCGCGCCGATCTTCGTTGCCAGATCGGCATCGTCGAGCACGGGGATCAACCGCGGGACGGCCACCGTCGGCTCCGGACGCACACTGCGGTAGGCTCGCACGGCCGCCCGACGCACGTGGACATTGGCGTCGGTCATCAGCGGCGCGATCGCCGGGGCCGCCTGCCGGGCTGTCGGCCCGATTTGCCCCAGGGCGTGCAGCGCGTGCAATCGCACCTTGGGCGAACTGTTGGGCAACTGCTCGATCAGTCCCGGAACCGCCCCCGGTATTTTCGCACCCCGGATTCCCAGAGTGTCGATGGCGCGGGGACGCATCGGTTCATCGTGCGAATGCAGTCCGCGAATGAGTTCTTCGGCGGCCGGTTCCGCTGCCGCCGCAGCGGCGTCCAGCAGCAGCAGCGCGCCGCAGAAGAGACCACGAAGAAGACGGTGTTTCATAACTGGTTCCCACAAAAAAGTTGCAGCCCCCGTCCAGGCAACCACGTTGACCATCGGCCGATCGCGCATATTATATCTCTGGACAGGGGAAAGGGAATTCAGCCAGCTTCGCGGAAACGCTTGAGGCCGCGGCCCCGCGACTGGCCGCACGTGATGCAAAAGGGACAAGCCATGAGATTCATGATGGCGGTGCTTGCCGTGGCGGTCGTTCTGGGCGCCGCGGTGGCAAGTGCCCAGAAGGCGACCACGAACGAGTTGACTGTGGGCGGCAGCGCATGGTTTAGCCCGTACGGTGGTTACGGCTACGGCATGGGCGACGCTGGGGGCTATTACTATCCGGAGTTTGCCAGCACGCCCTTTGAGGGTTTTGCTTATGGGCTGGGGCGGATCATTCGCGCCGAGGGGGAATACAATCTCGACACCTCGAAGGCCGCGATCAATTTCACCGAAGCTCAACGGCGGGAAATGGAGAACATGCAGAAGTGGACCGAGACCTACTTCGAGCTCCGTCGGCTGAACCGCGAGTTTCGCGTGGCCGAGCGGGGCCGCCGCCCCACCGAGGCCGACTTCGTCCGCTACGCCCAGATGGGCAAACCGCGCCGCCTCGGCCCCAGCGATCTGGATGCCGTGACGGGAGAAATCGCCTGGCCGGTGCTGCTGCGCACGCCGGACCTGGACCCCTATCGGACCGCGGTGGAACAGGTGTTCTCGCAGCGCGCCTCCAGCGGCATCATCGGCACGGTCGAGTACCTGCGGGTCTATCAGGTCACCTCGTTGATGCTCGATGACCTGCGGCGGCATATCCATGAAGTGCCGCCCAACGACTACGTCATTGCCCGGCGATTCCTGGAGAGCCTGGCGTACGAGGCCCGCCTGCCGGCGATCTGACTACAGCAGGCTTTCCAGCAGCAGCCGCATCTTCCGCATCTCGGCAAACTGGTCCACCTCCGGCATGGGCAAGATGTCCACGCACAAGGCGCGATCGTACTGGACCTTGTTCAGTTGATTGATCAGCCGGCCGTACTCGACCAACCCCTGGCCGACGCGGACCTGCAACTGGTCCTTGCTGGTGTCGCGGAGGCGGACATGATAGACGTACTTCATCACCTGCTCGAAATTGCCGCCTTTATGCGGACCGCAGACGTAGTGGCTGGGGTCCAGCGAAATGCCCAGCCCCTTGACGCTGTCGCAGAGCACCACCGCCGTGTCGGGGTCTTGCGACATGCGGCCGACCTCGCTGAGCAGGCCGACGCGAACGCCATGAATGGAGGCAATGGCCGTTAGCGCTCGCAGCCGCTCCACCTCGGCGTTGAAGGGGGTGCCTAGTTCGGCCGAACGAACGCTCAAGGTCACGACCTTGACCGCCTTGGCCAACTTGCAACAAGCTTCGAACTGCGCGTAATATTGCTTTTCGTCCGGCGTTTCGATGTCGACGCTGAACGCGCAGGGGGTCAGCCGGTGCGTCTGGCGACAGGTGCGGATGGCCGCTTCGGTGTCGGCCAGCACCTCGGAAGGCTTCATGTGCCCGCCCGATTCGTGCATCGTGATTTCCACGCTGGTGTATTCCAGGTCGACCAGTCGCTGCAGTGCGGCATCCAGGGGCAGGTCGGCAAAACATTGACTTGAGGCGGCAACGAACACGGGCAAACTCCTTTTGCTGACGACTTGTTTTCCGGGGTCATAGCTTACCGCCGAACACCCCTGGAAGGCAACATCAACGCCGCCGGGCATTGCTCGCCGGGGGGGAGGCCGGGTAGAATGGCGCGACCAATGCGTTGCTCCCCACACCATTCGACCCCAAGCACGAAGGAAATGTAATGGATACCCCCCCTCCGGCGGGCGGAATGCCGCCGCAAGCCCCCGTCACGCCACAGATCGTCGGTCCAATGCCGCCGCCCCCGCCACCACGGCGACGCAGCGCTTTCGGCCGCTTGCTGCTGGTCTTCTTCCTGCTGGTATTTTTCGGCTCGATTCTTCTCAACATGGTGCTGCTGGGCTGGGCCGGCGTGGCCGCCCTGGAAACCGAACACCGCGTGCAGGAAAAGTATGTCTCCCACAATCGCACGGCGACCGAGAAGGTGGCGATCATCGCCGTCGAAGGCGTGATTATGGAGACCGACGAGGGGTTCGTGAAGCGGCAAATCGATCGCGTTATCGCCGATGAGAACGTCAAGGCCGTGGTGTTGCGCGTCGATTCGCCGGGCGGCAGCGTCAGCGGCAGCGACTACATCTACTACCATCTGCGCAAGATGCTCGACAAACGGAAGATCCCCATGGTCGTGAGCATGGGCGGCATCGCGGCCAGCGGCGGTTACTACGTCTCGATGGCGGTGGGCCATGCACAGGACACGATCTACGCCGAACCGACCACTTTCACCGGTTCGATCGGCGTGATCATTCCCCACTACGATCTCAGCGGCATGTTCGGCAAAGTCGGCGTGGAAGAGGACTCCGTCATCAGTGCGCGGCTGAAGGGCATGGGCAGCCTCGCCCGGCCCATGACCAAGGAAGAACGCAAGATCTTCCAGGGGCTGGTCGACGATAGTTTCACGCGATTCAAGGACATCGTCAAATCGGGCCGGGCCCGCTTCGACAAGGATCCCGCCGAGTTGGACAAGGTGGCCACCGGGAACATCTTCCTCGCCGATCAGGCCAAGAAGAACGGCTTGATCGATCAGATCGGCTTCCTGGAGGACGCCGTCGATCAGGCGATTAAATTAGCGCAGCTCGACGAGAAGGAGGTCAAAGTGGTGCGTTACAAGCCCGAGCCCACGCTGGCCGGTGTGCTGTTCGGCGGCCAGAGCGAGGGCCGTGCGGCGCTGGATCTGCGCGCCCTGTTGGAGATGTCGTCGCCGCGGGCGTTTTACATGTGTACCTGGCTGCCCGCGCTGGCGGGCAAGCCGGAACGCCACGGGGAGTGACGACCGTTCAAAAGGATCGCCAGGAATAATTCGACACGTCAGGCCCGATACTATTGTCGGGCCAGTATAGCGACTTGCGCTTTCAACGCCATGGCTGATCCAGGCGATATGCAGCACGGCTGTGGGTTCCGTATCTCGCCGGCAGAGCGAGAGCAGTATTTTCGCTCGGCCTCACGTCGATGGTGCCCTGCCGGAACGCCCTGGGTTGATAATTGACGTCGATACGCCGTCCCACAAGGCTTACTTTGTCTGGTAGCGTACGAACTACCCGTGAACTGCATCCGTCGTTTCGGCCGCGGGCTTGCGCGGGGTCAAGGTAGGTGCCTTCTATGCCTTTCATCTGACCGCGACCACTTCTACGCGGGGAGAGAAGCCGAGCTTGCGGAGAAGTTCTTCGCAGTCTTCCCAGGCGAGGCCGAAGACGCGCACGTCGGCAACAGTTTGCTTTGTGATTGTCATAGCTGCGTTCTACGGCTTCTGGCGGCCCTTATCCGCATGGTTGCCAAAGCTTGACATAATTTGGCATAAATCGTATCATGACCGTGGAGGTTGATGTCGATGAGCCAAGAGACTATGAACATTGCTCTGCCGGACAATCTCAAGGAATATATCCTCCGGCAGGCGTCTG
>CAYYBU010000375.1:2306-4243 GCA_964469945.1 uncultured Planctomycetaceae bacterium | reverse complement strand
TGCGGTAGCCCCACATGTGCGAGGCCGAATTGACCGCCCAGGTGATGTGCAGCACCCACACGAGGCGGAGGAACATGCCATAGACCAGCAGCGAAAGCCCGACGTGGAGGTTCCAACACCACCAACCGCCGAAGAACAATAGCGCGCCCAAGGCAAAATGCCAGACCAGGAAGGTGGTCTCCAACATGCGCATGAAGGGATCCTGCAACAGGTCCTTGCCGTAACGCTCGATCATGTCCGTCCATTGCGGCTCGCGCGGCCGGGGGAATACCCAGAGAACGTGGCTCCACCAGCCGCCGTCGCGCGGCGAATGCGGGTCGCCCGGCTTATCGGCGTGCTGATGGTGTTTGCGATGCACGGCCACCCAGGTGTTGGGCGGCCCCTCGCCGGCCGACACGCCCAGCAGGGCCAGCAATCGCCGCACGCTGCTATAGGTGTGGAAGCTGCCATGCGTCAGCAGGCGATGGTAGCCCAGGCAGACGCCCAGCCCGCCGGAGATCCAGCCCAGGACCAACATCGCCACCAGCCCCTGCCAGGTGAAGACCCAGGGCGCCGCCAAGGCGCCGACGTGGAGCAGTCCAATCCAAAGTATGGTCGGCCAATCGAGCCCATGCGACCACGGTCCCCGGGCGGCGGCCAGCGCGGCGCTCTCCGCGGTCATCGGCAGTGGCTCTACCGCAACGGGCGGGCTTTCTTCGGCAACGTTCATGATGGTGTTGTGTCCTGGTGAGCAATCAGAGTTATGACAACTGGAATTGTCATAAATCTGAAGCCGCGGTCAATATGGCAATACTGACCGGCGGCGACTGCGCGGCCGAAACCGGCAACCATGAGTATGGCCTGAAAGGCCCTTTCCCCGAGATTTCGCGGAGAAAACGGCGGTCGAGCGACGCGACCGATGCCGTGTAAAACTTGGGTAAAACTTCCGCGACCAGTAGTCGCGGGGGTGGCTGGAGCACAGCGAGGCGAAGCTTTTTGGTTATTCGCCCTCACCCTGGCCCTCTCCCGGAGGGAGAGGGGACGAGACATTGGGGAGGCACTTCCTTAACTTAGTGCGTATGGAGCACAGCGAAGCGGTGCCCCAGCCATCCGGCCGCTCCATAGAAGCCCGAAGCGCAAGCGAGAGCCGAGATCGCCATTCCTCGCTTGCGCTTCAGGCTTCTATTCCGCGGCGGCAGACCGGAAAGCCATCTTCCGGTCGGAACTAGACGGCCCCAGCCATGGAGGCCTTCTTCCGCTGCGCAATCACCTCGCGCTCGATGCTGGGCGGCAGGCGGCGATACTTGGCAAACTCCATGGTGAAGGTGCCTTGCCCTTGCGTCATGCTGCGAAGATCGGTCGAGTAGCCGAAAGTTTCGGCCAGCGGAACTTCCCCTTCGATACGGGCCGTGATGCCGTCCAGTTCCGTGGCCACCACCATGCCGCGGCGGGCCGTCAAATTGCCCACCACCGTCCCCTGAAACTGGCTGGGGCATTCGATCTCGATCTTCATCACCGGCTCCAAGAGCACCGGCTTGGTCTTGGAAAAATTCTCCCGCATCGTCGTCCGCGCGCAGGTCTGGAAGGCCATGTCCGAGCTGTCCACGTCGTGATAGGAGCCGTCCTCCAGGGTGACCTTCAGGCCGACGACCGGATAGCCGGCCACGGGCCCCTTGTGGATGCACTGGCGGAAGCCCTTCTCGACGGCGGGGATGAACTGCTTGGGAATCCGCCCGCCGGTGACTTCATCCTCGAAGACGAACGACTCTTCGGCGTCCTCGGGCAACACGTCCAGCCGGCCCACGATATGGGCGAACTGGCCGGAACCGCCCGTCTGCTTTTTGTGACGGACGTTGAATTCGGCCGCTTGCGTGGGGGCCTCGCGGTAGTTGACCTTCGGCGCGCCCACTTCCACCTCGACGTTGAACTCGCGGCGAATCCGTTCCACATAAATTTCC
>CAYYBU010000375.1:0-2296 GCA_964469945.1 uncultured Planctomycetaceae bacterium | reverse complement strand
CGTTTCGCTGGTCTCCTCGTCCACGGAAATGTGCAGCGTGGGATCCTCGCGGCGGAAGCGCTGCAGGGCCTTGCTCAACCGATCGGCGCCGTCGCGGTTGGCGGGGGAAATGGCCACCTTGATGACCGGCTCCGGCACGAACATGCTCTGCAACGTGCAGTAGGGATAGGCCGAGGAATAGGTGTCGCCGCTGGCCGAGTCGACGCCCAGGACGGCCACGATATCGCCGGCGTCCGCCGAATCGATGTCTTCGCGCTGGTCGGCGTGCATGCGCACGATGCGGCTGAAGCGCTCTTTGCGGCCGTTGCGCTGATTGTAGTAGGTCTCGCCCTTGCGGAAGCGGCCCTGGTAAATCCGCATGAAGGTGAGCGTGCCGTAGGGGTCCTCGACGATCTTGAAGGCCATGGCCACGGTCGGCTTTTCCGGGTCGGCCGACAAGACGATTTCCTTGGTGTGGTCGTTATGCACGAAAGCCTTGCTCTGCACGTCCAGCGGCGAGGGCAAGTAGTTGACCACGGCGTCCAATAAGGGCTGGATGCCCTTGTTGCGGTAGGCGGTGCCCAGAAAGACGGGCGTCAACTGCTGGCTCAACACGGCCTGCTTGACCGTCTCATGAATCAGGGGCAAAGGAACCGGCTCCTCGGCCAGCAGAATCTCCATCAACTGGTCGCTGTACATCGAGAGCGATTCGAGCAGGTGCTGCCGGGCCTGATGCGTTTCGTCGAGCAGCGCCGCCGGGACGGCCTCGCAGCGCACGTGCTCGCCGTTGTCGCCGTCGAAGTACATCGCCTGCTCGGTAACGAGGTCGATCACGCCTTCAAAGTCGCTTTCGCGGCCGATGGGAAGCTGCAACAGCACCGCGTCGCAACCCAGCTTGGTGCGGAGCTGCTCGACGACCTTGTACGGATCGGCGCCGGTGCGGTCCATTTTATTGATGAACGCCAGCCGCGGCACGTGGTAGCGGCGCATCTGGCGATCGATCGTCAAGGACTGCGCCTGCACGCCGCCCACCGCGCAAAGCACCAGGATGGCCCCGTCCAGAACGCGCAGACTGCGTTCCACTTCCACGGTGAAGTCCACGTGGCCCGGCGTATCGATGAGGTTGATGCGGGCCTCGCCCCACTTGACCGACGTGGCGGCGCTGGTGATGGTGATGCCGCGTTCCTTTTCCAGGTCCATGTGGTCCATGGTGGCGCCGGCGCCGTCGCCATGCACCTCCTGCATGCGATGGATTCTCCCCGTATAGTACAAGACGCGCTCGCTGAGCGTGGTCTTGCCCGAGTCGATGTGGGCCGAAATACCGATGTTACGCAGGTGTGCCAGATCCATGTGCAATCGCAATCCATACTGACCAAAGGGCGGTTGACGCCGGGAAACCACTTATTATACACCCAACGGGGCAACCGTGCAACCGGCATAGTTGCGACCCCGGCACGCCGGGGGGCGGGCCCTTACTCGTAGAAGCCGTAATCGTAAGCCGCCTCGTAGAGCGCCACGATATTCTCCGCCGGCACGCCCGCTTGGATGTTGTGAACGTTATTGAAGACGTAGCCGCCGCCGGGCTTCCAGATTTGCAGGTTCCGCCGCACGTGCTCGCGTACCACGTCCGGCGACGCCGTAGGTAACACGTGCTGGGCGTCGATGGCGCCGCCCCAAAACACCAGCCGGTCGCCGAAACGGGCCTTCAATGCCGCCGCATCCATGCCCGTCGCGCTGATTTGCACGGGATTCAGTGCATCGATGCCATTGTCCAGCAGGTCGGGGATGTACTGCAGGCACGCGCCGCAGGTATGATACCAGATCTTCGCCGCCGTCCGCGAGCGGATATACTGGACCATCTGCTTCTGCCGCGGCTTGACCACGCGACGATAAAAATCGGGGCGAAACAACGGCCCCGTCTGGCCCGCCAGGTCGTCGCCAATCATGATGACGTCGACCAGGTCGCCCACCTCGTCGAGAAAGACCCGGAACCAGTCCATCCAGAACTTCAAGGTGCAGTCCAGCAAGGCCTCGCAGAACTCCGGCTGGGTGAGCATGTCGATGAACCACTGCTCCAGCCCGCGCAAGTACCAGCAGGTTTCATAAACGACGCCCGAGATGCCGCTGACCACGGCATAGGGTGTCTGCTGGCGAAGGGCAGTGGCCCGTTGGCGAAGGCCGGCGAAGCGTCCCGGATCGTCGCCCTGGGGGAACGGGTAATCGGCCAGATCGGCCACGGTGGCATCCGCCAAGGGATGATGCGAGATATCCATGTACAGCGGCCGATCGTCGGGCATCGACCAGGTGACGCCGAACT
>CAYYBU010000374.1:0-4249 GCA_964469945.1 uncultured Planctomycetaceae bacterium | reverse complement strand
CTTCGTCACCTGGCCCTATTTGAACGAAGTGATCCTGCTGGAGCGCAACCCGCTGCGCCGCGGCCGTCGCCAGCAGATGACCACCGGCCGCCGCATGATGGCCTTGCACGCCGGGGCCAGCGGCGAGTTGTTCGGCCAGTGGCTGCTGGCCATCATGGTCGGCGTCCTGCTGGTGGCCTCGGTGTGGTTGTCGCTCTGGTGCCTGGCCGGCGTGCTGGTCAACGAGTGGCAATGGCAGGGGATGGTCTACACTCTCTATTATCCGCTGGCGCTGTGGATCGTGGTGGGCTTCTTTGCCGTGGTGCGTTTTCTGGGCTATCTTGATTTGCGGATTCGCCGCGAAGGCTGGGAAGTGGAACTGATGATGCGCGCGGAAGGGGCCCGTTTGGAGAGGCAACTGGTATGAACGCCGCGGCCCGCTGGGGAATGCTCATCGTCTTTGCCGTCTCGGCCGTGGTGGAAGCACTGGCGGAGCCAGTGGCACCCAGCAATTGCAGCCCTTCGTTTGCGATTCGGGCTTCAGAGGAACCATCCCCAGTTGATTTGTCCGCCGATCCCGTATCGCCCGCCACCGAAGCGGAAGATGCGGCCGAGACACGCGAACCGGCCAAACCCGAAGAAGCGGTCCTTGCCGGGCAGAAGGCGCTGCACCATTCGGCCCATTATCCCTGGTACAACGCCGATCAGGATGCGATTCAGCCCGTGCCGGTTACCGCAGAGGCGCCGCCGGTGGCGACGTCGGCGTCGGGCGGGTCATGGCTGGCCGGCCTCGGCGTCCTGCTGCAATTGTTGGCCTGGATCCTTTTGACCGCCGCCCTGCTGGTGCTGGTCTATCTACTGCTGCGGGCCTTCCTGACTCGCGACCCCGCCGAGAGCACGCCGAATGTTCCGCTGGACGACGGCGATGCGGCGCGCATCGAGTCGCTGCCCTTCCCGGTGGCCGCCGGACGGCTGGACTTGTTGGCCGAGGCGCGGCGGCATTATCAAGCGGGCAATTACGGCGCGGCCATCGTCTACTTGTTCAGTTTCCAACTCGTGCAGCTCGATCGGCGGCAGATCATCCGCCTGGCCAAGGGCAAGACCAACCGGCAGTACCTGCGCGAAGTCGGTGCCCGGGCCGGCCTGCTGCAATTGATCGAGCCGACGATGGTGGCCTTTGAAGACGTCTTCTTCGGCAACCGCACGCTCGAGCGCCAGCGCTTTGAATCGTGCTGGTCGCGGCTCGACGAGTTCGAGCTGCTGGCGTCGCAAGGATGAACGACCTCATGAAATCTCACCCCCGCCGCTTACGAAAACGACGAGCCCTTCCGCTTGCGGTTTTGCCGCGCCACGGCCTCTTGCTGCTGGCACTTCTCTTGTTGTATCTTGCCGGTTGCCATCGCGATCTCGACACCGAGTACGGCCAGCGCAGCGGCCCCGGCGCGGCCACCAGCGTCAACGGCACGGCCGTGCTGAGCGAAATGTTCGAGCAGGCCGGCCACAAGGTGACCTCCTGGACGGCCCTCTCGCCGCGGCTGTCGAAGCGGGCCGACTGCATCGTGTGGTTTCCCGACGACTTCCAGCCGCCCTCGAAGAAGGTCCGCCGCTGGCTGGAACATTGGCTCCACGCCCGCTCCGGCCGCACGCTGGTCTATGTCGGCCGCGATTTCGATGCGGCCCCTTGGTACTGGGAGAAGATTTGCCCGCTGGCGCCGGCCGCGCAGGCCGATGCCATCCGCCACCGCCTCCGCTCGGCCCGAGATTCCTTCCAATTCGAGCGTCATGCCTTGCCGAATTCGGAAGATTGCCAGTGGTTCACCGTCAAGGGCAAAGACCGCACCCGCGCGGTCCGCACGCTGTCGGGTGAGCCCGAGTGGCTTGCGGACGTGGCGCCGGCCAAGGTGGACATCGAGTTGGTGGGACGTTTGCAGCCCTTGCGGCGAGCCTACGTGTTGCTGGCGTCCCGGGACGACGCCCTGGTGAGCAAGTTGCGATTTGGCGACAGCCAATTGATCCTGGTGGCCAACGGCTCGTTCCTCTTGAATGCCATGCTGGTCAATCACGAGCACCGCAAGTTGGCCGGCGCGCTGATCGATTGCGTCGGCGAATCGGCGCGCAACGTGGTGTTTCTGGAGAGTGGGTCCGGCGGGCCGCCGATTTCCGATCAGGATCCTTCCCGTTCGGCCTCCAGCGGCCTGGAGGTTTTTCATCTTTGGCCCACCAACTGGATCCTCTTGCACTTGGCCGCGGTGGGCATCATCTTCTGCTTCTCGCGCTGGCCGCTGTTCGGCCAGCCGCGGCAGTTGGAACCCGCGGCGGTCTCCGATTTCGGCCGCCACGTCGACGCCCTGGCCGAGTTGCTCTCCCGTTCCCACGACCATAGCTATGCCATGTCCCGCGTGTTACACTATCAGCAAATCAGTTCCGCGGCGGGACGTACCGTGGGTGCCGCTGCTGGCTTGTCCAGCAGTGGCGAACCACCAAACACGGCAATGCTGGACAAGACGTAGGGTGGGACAAGCGCAGCGCAGGCCCACCGATTGGCCAGAAAACGTGGTGGGCCTTCGCTGCGCTCGTCCCACCCTACAACAACTTGCATTCCCCAACCCCTGACTCCCAACTATGCCCGAACTGCCACTCGACCCTATTGCCGATCTGTTTTCCCCGCCGCCCCCACCGGCCGCGCCGCTGCCGGCGGAGACGGCCACCAAAGCACTCTTCCGACGCATCACCGGCGAGATCCGCAAGATCTTCGTCGGCCAGGATGAACTGGTGCTGGGCACGCTGGTGGCCCTGTTCTCCAACGGCCACGTGCTGATCGAAAGCGTCCCCGGGCTGGGCAAGACGCTGTTCGTTCGCACGCTGGGCCGCGTGCTGGGGTGCAACTTCGGCCGCATCCAGTTCACCGCCGACCTGATGCCCTCGGACATCACCGGCGCGCCGATCTTCGACATGAAGACCCAGGAATTCCGCTTTCGCCCCGGCCCGGTCTTCACGCAACTGCTGCTGGCCGACGAGATCAACCGCTCGCCGGCGAAGACCCACGCCGCACTGCTGGAGATCATGCAGGAATATCACGTCACCATCGAGCGCACCAGCCACAAGATCGAGCGGCCCTTTCTCGTCATGGCCACGCAGAACCCCATCGAATCGGAGGGGACCTACAATCTGCCCGAGGCCCAACTGGACCGCTTCATGTTCAAGCTGGTGATCGACTATCCATCCGACGAGGAGGAATCGCGGATCCTGGCCATGCACAGCGTGCAGATCGAGTTGGACCACCGCCTGGAGGCCTTGGAGACGGTCACCAGCCCCGAGGAGATCGTGGACACCGCCCGGCACAACGGCCAGGTGCAGGTCGATCCGAAACTGCTCCACTACATCAATTCGCTGGTGCGGCTGACGCGGCAATGGCCGCAGTTTCACTTGGGGGCCTCGCCGCGGGCCGGTATCGCCCTGATGCAAGGCGCCCGCACGCTGGCCGCCTTCTATGGCCGCGATTACGCCGTGCCCGACGACGTGGTCGAGCTGGCCCTGCCGGCGTTGCGGCATCGCGTGCAACTCTCGGCCGAGGCCGAAGTGGAAGGGCACTCCGTCGACGAGTTGCTCCGCGAGTTGATCCGCTCCGTGGAGGTGCCGCGGCTGTGACCCCCTTGGCGCTGCTGCTGCTGAAGTTGGGGGCCGTCGCGCTGCCGCTGGCACTGCTGGCCGGGACCGCCCGCGTCTATCCGCGGCGGCCGCTGGTCTGGCTGGCGATGCTACCGGCCGTCGTCTCGTGCGGCGTGCTGGTGACGCCCGAGATGACCACGGTCGTGCTCGTCCTGAATGGCCTGCTGGCCGCGCTGGCACTGGGCGATGCCTTGACGTTGCCGCTGCGGAACTCGTTTTCGGCCGAGCGCGCCGCCGGGCGGGTCGCCTCGCTGGGGAAGCCGCACCCGCTGACGCTCACGCTGCTGAACCACCGCGCGCGGCGTTACGACGTGGCCATTCGCGACGGCGTGCCGCCCGAGTTGAACCCCGAGCCGGCGCAGTTCACCTGCCAGAAGGGGCGCCGAAGGCAGCAGCGCCACTTCGGTGCCAGCGCTGTCGAGGACACGCTCCGCGACAACGATGTCGCCGGGTTGCAGCCGGCCCAGGAGGTCGCCTCCAAGGCCGGCGAGGACGACGGCCGAGGCCCCAGGCGAGGTAGTGGCCGACAGGTGCTGGGCGGCCAGGCTGGCCTTGGCAAGGCCCATGCCGATGCGTTCGACGCGGAAGCGGGCTGTGCCTA
>CAYYBU010000373.1:0-4251 GCA_964469945.1 uncultured Planctomycetaceae bacterium | reverse complement strand
TCACGGGTTTGACCATGAACGCCATGGCGCTGATCGCGCCGGGTGCGTTCTTGTGGCTGACGTTCGCGCAGCAGGCCCAGTACGGCGCCCCCATGGCCGGCATGGCCATCTGGTTCGGCATCCTGGCCGCCCTGGCGTTGTGCTTCGCCACGGCCATCGCTTACGCCGAACTCTCCAAGCTCTATCCGGGAGCCGGCTCGTCGTACTTCTTTGCCGAACAGGCGTTCCTTGCCAAGACGGGCGCCTTTCGCTTCGCCCGACTGGCCAAGTTCATCATCGGCTGGGCCAGCCACCTCTACTACTGGATCTATCCGGGCGTGATGGTGGGCGTGACCGCCATCCTGGTCGGCTACCTGGCCGGACAACTCTTTCCCGACACCTTCAACGGCACCATCAATAGTCCGACCTTGATGATCGGCTTCTGCGTGCTGTTCGCCTTCGGCGTGGCCTACATCGCCTACCGCGGCGTCGTCGGCACCACCGGCGTCAATGTGGCCATCAACGTCATCCAGATTAGCGCCCTGCTGATCTTCTCGGTCATCGCCATCGGCTACCGCCTGAATCATCACGAGGGCTCGGTGGGCTGGACGCTCGATCCCGACGGCAGTCCGATCTCGGTCGTGCTGGCCAACGGCAAGGATGGCAAGCCCTTCAAGGACGCGAAGACCAATCAGTGGGTGGTCGAACAAGAGAACGGCAAGGACAAGCCGCTGCTGTTGTCCTATGCGGCCGATCAGGCCGTCACCCAGGAGCCGGTCGACAAGGACAAGCCCGACGGCGAAAAACAAGCCACCGTCCAGTTTCACACCTCGGCGGCCTCGGTGATCGCGCCGCACTCCATCAACTATGTGCTCATCCAGGCCTGTATCGCCATTCTGATCCTGGTGGGCTTCGAGTCGGTCACTTCGATGGGCGAAGAAGCCAAGAACGCCAAGCGGGACATTCCCCGGGCGGTGCTGTTGTCGCTGTTCATCCAAGGAGTGGTCTGCTACCTGATCGAGTATTTCGCGGCTGGCTTCTTCCTCAACTCGGGCTACACGCTGACCGCGGCGGCCAGTTCCAGCGCGCCCATCGGCGACGAGATGGTGCTGGTGGGCACCTGGCTGTTCGGCAGCCCGGCGGCCGGCTGGTGGTTCATGTTCATCCAGGCCGTTACGGTGTTCCTGGCCCTGATCGGCACCACCTTGTCCTGCATGTGTACCGGGGCCCGCGTCACCTACGCCATGGGCCGCGACGACGAAGTCCCCTCGCACTTCGGCATGTTGCACGGCCGCAACCTGACGCCGCACCGGGCGATCTGGGTGTTGGCGGGGGTTTCCAGCGTGATCGGCATTTTCGCCGTGCTCATGTACCTGTGTGGTCCGGCCGTTCCGGACACCATGAACACCGCCTTGACCGAAGCGCAGAAGCAGAGTTTCTGGTATCCGAGCTTCCTGCAATTCTCCGCCGACACGGCCAAGGCGCTGCCCAACAGCCTCTTGATCGTGACCTTGGCCAGCAACTTCGGCACCTTCTTGCTCTACATGTTGACCTGCACCATCGCCATCGTGGCCTTCCGCGAGCACAAGAGCTTCAGCGGGATCAAACACTTCGTCATCCCGATTTTCGGCGTCGTGGCCAACCTGGCGTGCATGTTGTTCTACTTGATCGGACCCTTCATGGTCACCGGCATGAGCAAGCTGGAGCCGTTCATCGCCTTGGGCGTGGCAGCCCTTTGGGGAGCCTATGGATTGTTTTACTTCCTCAGCTCCAGCAAGAAGAAGGGCCGCGGCGTATTGGTGGAGAAGCAAGTCTTCCCCAGCGGCAATATGCCTGTCTGAACTCCCTGACGGCACGATGGCGGAGTTGCCGATAGCCTGTAGATCGCACGAGCCCCGGGGGATGGATGCCCTGGGGCTCGTGCGTTTCTTGCTGGCGAGAGAGACTTCCAATGGCGCGACTTTGGTCTCGGCCGGGCCGGCGGTGGTGCCCGGCGCGGGCCTCGCTATAATGACAATGGCCGTGGCGAGAAGCTGACCCGCAAGAGCACGCGATTTCCATGTCGGAACACCACGATATCGATTTTATTTTCCGCGAGTGGCCCTACCAGCCGGGGGTTATCAGCGCGCGGCTGACCCACGCCCATGATGGCCGCGAGGTGCTGCAAATGCGCATCGAAATGGGGGTGTTGCAAATGGAGACCGCGGGCCGCCCGGATGGGGAGACACCACACGGGATGGGGACCTACCTGGAATGGATCCAGCAGCAGGCGGCCGAGCAGACGGAGCCCTTGGTGTTGTCCGACGAGCAGCGGTTCGAGATCGACCGCGAGTTCTTGCAGTACTATCATCGGCGGATCTGTTGCCTGGCGCTGCGGCAGTTCGATCAGGCGGTGGCCGACGCCGACCATACGCTGGCGTTGATGGACTTCGTGGCCACCCATTCCGCCGATCAGCAATGGATGTTCTCGCACGAGCAGTACCGGCCGTTCGTCTATTTCCATCGCATCCAGGCCGCGGCCATGGCGACGTTGGAGCGCAACGGCCCCGAGGCCGCCATCGAGGAGTTGGACCGCGGCCTGGCGAAGCTACGGCAGGTGTTCGCCGCCCTGGAAGCCGGCGAGCAGTTCGAGGATGACGAGTTGGTGGGGCAACTGATGGAGTTGAAGGAGTCGCTGCGCAAGGAATATCAATTGGGGCGTACTTTGGCCGAGCAGCTTTCCGACGCCGTGGCGGCCGAGGAATACGAGCGTGCCGCCCGTTTGCGCGACGAAATCGCCCGGCGGGAAAGCAAGCCGAAGATGTGAAGACGGCGGTCTTGGGACTTGGGTCTGTAACCGTTCACGGAAGGAACCGCGGATAAACGCCGATGCACGCAGATTCACAACGCGTTCATCGGCGTTTATCCCCGATTTCCTCTTCGCGTCTTCCGGCCGGCCCCACTCTTTCGCGCGGCCGGCGCGTTACGCGGCCAGTTCTTGACAGCCCGCGACCGGCCGCATAGCATGGCGGTCGTTGTGGGCAACCGTTCCCTTTGCATGAGGTTCCTGAGATGGCCGAGAAAGCAGCACCGAAGCGACGTTCCCCCCGGCAGACCATGGTCGAGAGTGTCGCCGCGGCCGAAAAGGCGGTCGCCGAGCGGAAGGAAACCGAGGCCAAGCCGGAGGAGCGCATCGCGGCCAAAACCGTCCGCGACGCCGTGGCCGCGGCCGACGCGCTTTCCGGCGAGAGCGTCGTGCGGTCGATCGGCGACCTGAAATCGACCATTGCACGCACCCTCACGCAGCTCTCTGACCGGCTCGAAGAGGAAATCGGCAAGTACAGCCAGATTTGTCGCGCCATCGCCGCCAAAGAAAGCGAACTGCAAGAGATCTACGAGATCCAGCGGTCGGCGTCCACGTTGCTGGCCTTCCTCGATACGCAGCAGCGCAAGCAGGAGGAAATGCAACGCGACTTCCAAATCGAGAAGGAACAGTTGGAACTCGAAATCGAGACCACGCGGGCCGAGTGGGAGAAAGAGCGCAAGCAACACGAACAAGAGAGCAAAGAGCGCGACACCGCCGAACAGAAACGCCGCCAGCGCGAGTTGGACGAATACAAGTACAGTTTCGCCCGGGAACAGCAGCTTGCCCGCGACCAGGCGGGCGACGAACTCGGCAAAGCCCAAAAGGAGTTGCAGCAGCGGCAGGCACAACTGGAACGCGAGTGGGGCGAACGGGAAAAGACTCTGGCTGCGTGCGAGCAGGAGTTGACGGAGCTTCGCGCCCGGGACACGGGCTTCGCGCACGAGTTGGAAACGGCCACCGAGCGTGCGGCGGCCGACGCCGTCGGGCGCGCCGAGCAGCGGCACCAGGCGGCGCAGGAACTGCACCGCCGCGAGTTGGAAGGAGAGAAGAACGTCCTGGCCACGAAGATCGCCGCCTTGGAACGGACGGTCCAGGAGCAGGCCGAGCAACTTGGCCGGCTCGAGCAGCAGGCGGAAAAAGCCTATGCGCAGGTGCAGGAAATCGCCGTGCGGGCCATCGAAGGCTCGGCCAGCACGAAGCAACTGGCCAATCTTCAGCAGCTTTTCGCGGAGCAGGTGCGCAAGAGCGGTTCGCCCGAACGCTGATGGCGTCCGGCAGGGTGATTCGGGGGCCAGGAGAACTGCAAAGTCCGGGGTTCGGTCCATTTTTCGGCCAGAAGACCCGGATTTCCGGGCAGGAAGTCGTCCGAAAACATGGACCTGACCCCTTTGCGTTGGACTTTGCAGTTCTCCTGATTCGGGGGCGCG
>CAYYBU010000372.1:0-4255 GCA_964469945.1 uncultured Planctomycetaceae bacterium | reverse complement strand
CATGCTGTTCATCGTGATTGCCACGCTGGCGGGCACGGGCAGCGTCGTGGTCACCGCCCTGAGCGAAAGCGCCTGGGGGATGTTTACGATCGTGGTGACCATCCCCGCCGCCCTGTTGACCGGGCTGTGGATGTACAAGATTCGCCCTGGACGCGTCGGCGAGGCCTCGCTGATCGGCGTCAGCCTGGTGCTTTGCGGCGTACTGGGCGGCAAACTGTTCGACGACTCCCCGTTGCGTCAGTACTTGCTCTTCAGCGGGCCGCAGTTGTCGATCATCCTGCCGGTCTACGCGGCGATTGCCTCGATCCTGCCGGTCTGGGTGCTGCTGTGCCCGCGGGACTATCTCAGTTCGTACATGAAGATCGGCGTGATCGCGGTGCTGGCGGTGGGGATCTTGGTAGCCCATCCGGTGTTGAAGATGCCGGCCACGACGGCGTTCATCGGCGGCGACGGCCCGGTGGTCCCCGGCTCGGTGTGGCCGTTCGTGTGCATCGTGATCATGTGCGGCGCGCTGTCGGGATTTCATGCCCTGGTCGGCTCGGGGACCACGCCCAAGATGATCGACCGGGAATCAGACATTCGCCCCATCGGCTACGGCGGCATGTTATTGGAAGGCTTCGTGTCGATCACGGCCCTGGTGGCGGCCTGTTCGCTGGAACCGGGCGATTATTTCAAGATCAACGTCGAGGCCGACAAATATGCCGCCGCCGTCCAGATGGCCAAAACCCGTCACGGCCTGGACCTGACGCCCAAGAACTTCGACGCCTTGCAGACGAGCACCGGCAAGGAGCAACTGGCCGGCAAGACGGGCGGCGCGGTCACCCTGGCCGTCGGCATGTCAGAAATCTTCTCCAGTCTCCCCGGCATGCGGCGTCTATCGTCGTACTGGTATCATTTCGTCATCATGTTCGAGGCCCTCTTCATTCTCACCCTTTTGGAAACCGGCACCCGCGCCAGCCGTTTCATTATCCAGGAGGCGGTCGAGCAATTTCGTGGACGAGCCCATGGCCGGCAACCGAACTGGCTGTTCTGGCTGTTGAACGTCTCGACCAGCAGCGTGGTCTGCTTCCTGTGGGGATACCTGCTGTACACCGGCAGCATCAAGAACTTGTGGCGGATGATGGGGGTCGCCAATCAACTGCTGGCGATTATCGCCCTGGCCATCGGCACCAGCTATTTGCTGGTCCGCTCGCCGAAGCGGCGATATGCCCTCTGCACGGCCATTCCGCTGGTGTTCGTCGTGGCCACGGTCTTTACCGCGGGAGTGCAGAGCATTCAGAGTTGGTGGGGCGATCTGTCTGCTCCCGGATTGCTACCCGCGGCGGCCTTTCCCCTGAAACTCATGTGTTTTCTGACCGCCACGATGCTGGTTTTGTCGGCCTTGATCGTCGCCGACGCGGCCCGGCGGTGGTATATGCTTTTGAGGACGGTTTCGTGAACTGGAGAAAACAGCTTTTCGCCCGCAAGGACTTGGAGATGCTGCTAGCCGAGGCGGCCGGCGAACACCGCTTGCACCGCGTGTTGGGGCCGGTGGCGCTGACCTCGCTGGGGGTGGGCTGCATCATCGGCGCCGGCATTTTCGTCATGACCGGCCGGGCGGCCGCCCAAGACGCCGGCCCGGCGGTGATCCTCTCTTTCGCCATCGCCGCGCTGGGCTGCACCTTCGCCGCCTTGTGCTACGCCGAGTTCGCCGCCATGGCCCCCGTGGCCGGCAGCGCCTACACCTACGCCTATACCACGCTGGGGGAAATCTTCGCCTGGATCATCGGTTGGGACCTCATCCTCGAATACGCCATGGGCTGTGCCACGGTCGCCTCCGCCTGGTCGGAATATTTGAACAAGTTCCTTCTGGTCCTCAATCCCCATTGGCAGATCCCCAAGCAACTCCTCTCCGATCCGTTCACACCAGTCGAGGGCTTGAAGGGACACGCGTGGTTCAACCTGCCCTCGTTGCTCATCATGGCCGTGGTGACGACGATCCTGGTGTTGGGAATCCGCGAAAGCGCCCGCACCAATGCCCTGCTGGTGATCATCAAGGTCAGCATCGTGATCTTTGTCGTCGCGGTGGGCTGTGCCTACGTGCAACCGGCGCATTGGACGGGCGTTCCTGTCGCCGCACGGGTGTTGCCGGTGGAACGCGACCTGTTGGCGTTGGTCGAGGAGCGCCTCGGTCCGCAGGCCTCGGCCGAGCGGGCCAGCCAGGTGACCCACGAGGTGGCGGCCAGCTACCGCGTCGAGTGGGTTCAGCGGGAAGCCGGGCGGCTGCGCGGAGCGGGCCGCCTTTCGGCCGACGACGCTGCCGTCATGGTCGCGCAGGTCACGGAGAAGGCGCGCCCGAACCTGCCGAAGACGAACGCGGATCGTGTGCTCGTGGCCGGACTGCTCCCCGAGGTACGCAAAGCAGACGAGAAAAAGGCGGCCGAATCGTGGGGGTTGCTCGGCCTGCTGGGGTTAAATCGGTGGCTGAAGCCCATTGATGACAGCACGCGGACGCCGTTTGCCCCTTATGGCTTGGCCGGCATCATGTTGGGGGCCTCGATCGTCTTCTTCGCCTACATTGGCTTCGACTCGATCTCCACGCACGCCGAAGAAGCCCGTAATCCGCAACGCGACGTGCCGCTGGGCATCCTCGTGTCGCTGCTGTTGTGTACGCTGCTGTACATGGCGGTGGCGGCGGTCATCACCGGCATGTTGCCCTACAGCGACATCGACGTGAAGGCCCCCATCGCCGCCGCTTTCGCTCAGAAAGCGGCCGTCGAGCACAGCCGCACGCTCGTGGCGGCCACCGGCCTGATTGCCGTCGGCGGCCTGGCCGGCATGACCAGTGTGTTGCTGGTGCTGTTCCTCAGCCAGGCGCGGATCTTCATGGCCATGGCCCGCGACGGCCTGTTGCCGAGGGTCTTCGGCGCCATCCATCCGCGCTTCCGCACGCCGCACGTCGCCACCATGGTGACCGGCACGGTGATTTGCATCGTGGCGGCGGTGACGCCCATCCGCAAACTGGAAGAGATGGTCAACGTGGGCACGCTGCTGGCCTTCGTAATGGTTTGCACGGCCGTGCTGGTATTGCGCATCCAGCGTCCCGCGGTGCATCGTCCCTTCCGCTGCCCGCTGATCTACGTGGTGGCGCCGCTGGGGGTGGTGGTGAATCTCACCCTGACGTTGTTTTTGCCCCTGGACACCTGGCTGCGACTGGTGATCTGGCTGGCCGTAGGGCTGGTGATCTATTTTGCCTACAGCCGCCGCCACAGTCTGTTGACGCGGCACTTGCTGCACGAGATCCAGTTGCCGGGCGAGGAAGTGACCGGCACGTCGCTCGATCTGGAAGTGTCGGAATAGGTATTGGGGCTTAGGCACCGAGCAGGAAATAGGCTACCCAAAGTGTTGCACCGCTGTAGGGAACGCCCTCCGTGGCGTTCCGGTTTCTCGATGACCCACGGAACGCCACGGAGGGCGCATCAAAAGATCAGTGAGCGCAACTCCGGATAATCGGCCGCGTGCAGTATCTCCGTCAAGCGGAAACCCAGTTGGTAGAAACCGGCGCCCATGGGATTGAGATGCTTGGCCGAGGCGCGGACCCAGGTCATCTCCCCCTTCCAGCGGAAACCTAGGGCCACCTCCGTCAAGCCGCGGGGGTGGGACAACACTAGGGCCACGCCGTTGGTGGAGAACTCTTTGCTCACCGCGGCAAAGACCTGCCCGGTGGCCGGCCGCTTCTTCTCCAGCGGCACAACCAGCACCACCAGCACCAAGCTCACGCGCCCTTCCAGCCGCGGCCCCTCGATGAGGGCCTCCAGTTCCGGGCAATGGTTGTTGATGAGCTTCAGGATGAAACTTTGCACGGCTACGGACCGATTCCGCGCGAATATCCGCATGGATTGCCTCCGGTCGTCCCTGATTGCCACCGCCGCGGTGACTTTTTTGCCAAATCGCCGCTCCCTATTTAATATAGATTAGGTTCCCGTTGACGTTTTTCTGTTTTATCGTATAAGCTCTTGGGAATACAGGATCGTTTTCGAGTATGCAGCCTACGGGAATTCCGATGACATCGCGCGATCGTGTCATTCGAACGTTGAATCACCAGCCGGTCGACCGCGCCCCGCGCGACTTGTGGCTCGTCGAGGGCATGGAGATGCAGTGTGCCGACGCATTGACCGAACTGAACCTCCGTTTCCCCAGCGACATCGTGGTAATCGATGGGAGGCACGGACGGAGCAAGCCGTACAAGCCCTCCGCCGGTGGTGTGGCAGGGCCG
>CAYYBU010000371.1:0-4273 GCA_964469945.1 uncultured Planctomycetaceae bacterium | reverse complement strand
TTTCCAACTGGTTCAAAACAGGTGTAGTAGCGGTAGTAGTCGGTATCGCCGCCGCTCCACGCGCTGCCGTTCCAATACTGCGTGGTCACCGTCCGATTTCTCCTGCTGCCCCCCTATCCGCCCCGACTCCCCCGCTTCGACTCCTCCGCTTCAATTAGTATTTCAAGCATTCCTCGCAACTTTAGATATACGCCGGTCCTTGGAAGCAAGTCGAGCCATCGGCGAGCCAGCGTCGTATCACCGCCTTTTATGGCCTGTTGTATTGCTGTGAAAAGAAGCTCGCATCGGCGGTCCTGTTCTGTCGAAGCACTCAGCGCAAGCTCCACGATCTCTTTATTGTCGACCATCGCCGGTGTCGCAGAAAGCATCAAGGCGACGCTTGTTATCGCGCACCGGAGTCCATCAGCCAGCGCAAGGAGTGTGTCGGGATCCGTTCTGTCTCGGGTCTGCATTAGTAGAAGGACTCGCAGAACTTGCAACTGCGATTCTTTTTCCATCAGGCGTGCTCTCGCCGCGGTCAGTACGTCCACCTCCTCCCTTCGCAATTGCAACCCGTACAAGCCGGCGGTGACCTTCTGCCACGATTCCATAAACTTCTCGGGCGCCGAAAAGTCGGCATCGACCGCCAAATCAGCCGACGTTCGGCATGACCGAACGACTGACAAGGCGTCTGACAACTTGTCAGCTCGGATCAGGTCCATTGCCCGACCAATTGCCGCCTCGATCTCTGAAAGTATATCGGACATCAAAAACGCTCCTTGCTCACGGGTCTGCGGCTGTATAAATGGCCATGCAAACCAAAAAGCAGGCGACCGAGAATGGATTTGGACCTGAGGAAGTACATATTTCCCGACACTCCTCTGCGGCCCCCGCAGGGTCGCAAAGGCCGGGGAGGCATAAAGGGGACAGGCGCATATACTGGGCTGAATGAGTGATTTGGATGGTTTGTCGGCGGTCCTTGCGTGTCCGTTCAGTGAAGTCCATCTTTATTCTTGCCGGGTGGTCTGTCAAGGCGCGCAAACGGAGACGTCACTCATATTGGCAAGCGGGGAAGGATCGACGGTGATCGCTGGTTACGAAAGGGTAAAAAAGCGAGGTCCCCTTTCCCGACCCGACGCATTTTACCACACGTCCTTTCCAGCGATCAATGGATGGCACATTCCGCCGCGCCATCCTTCACCGAAAGCGACAGCGTGTAGCATTTCTTCGCCGCGTCCCAGGTCCCTGCAAGCCGGGCCTGGGAAGGCGTCACGCTGACGCGCGGCTCATGGGACGTGCGGAACTCCAACTCGAGTCGCCGCGCGGGATACTCGCAGTTCGTCTGAAACCAGAAACCCTTGCCGTCCTTGTCGATCTTGCCCAGCAGGTATTGATGCACGCCGACGACGCCGCGAAGCGACCGCACCGGCCCGCGGGGTAAATCCATGCTGAACTGCTGGTCGATGTCCAAGTTCTCGTTGGAATTGGTGACGATGACCGTTCCGTCGCATTCCCACTGGAAGGCGTTCCCCTGGAATCGCGCTGGGTAGGCCCGATCGAACAACTGCCGGGCGTTGTTTTCCGTCAGCAGTTCCGTCTGCGGCACGATCTTCGTCTTGGGGTTCAGGCAAGCGGCCGTGGGAGGAAGCAGGCAAATGATGCCGTAACGGCTGTTGTCGGGGATGATTTCCTGGAACGGAGTGTGCTTCAACGCGTACAAGCTGGTGAGGAAAGCGAAGTCGGGCTCGTAGCGACCCTGGTGTCTTGTCTTGGCACGCTCGTAATCGCACTGGACCGCAACGTGGATACTATCGAGAAAGGCCTGTCGCGAGGGGAGAATTTCGCGTTGGACGACGGCTCGGACGAAGGGCAGAAAGAACCGCCGGTAGTTCTCCGCAGCCGTGGCCTGGTCGCTCCACTGGTGCGCCGATTCCAGGTGGAAGGCCGTCGAGCCGGAGGCAATGCCCATGAGCCACATCTGGATGTCGTACAGCCAAGGGCAGCGATTATCCTCGGGTTTTCCCTGCGGGTTGATTTCGCCGAGGCCGCCGAAGCCGCATTCGCCCCAAACGAACTCGTCGGCCCACATGCCGCTGTTCTCGACCCATCCGGCGGCCATGAGTCCTTCCACGGCGCCGCTGGAATGCAGGGCGACCTCGCCAATGGTGGACTTGAACATGGGAATGAGGTTGGCACGGTAGCGATGGAAGGCGTCGCGGTTCTCGTAGCTGGCCGCGGTCCAGAGATAGGAACTGGCCTCGCCATCGCCCCAGAAATATAGGCGTCCGTATTTTCCGCAAAGGACCCAGGCCCGGGCGAGATAATCCTCTTCGGCGAAGTTTCCCTCGGGTCCGCGTTCCCAGTGCCAGCCCCAGAAGTGTTCCCCTTCGGCCGTGCCGATGCAGTGCGGGAAGTTCTGGAAGAAGTATTCCAGCAGCGAGAGCGGTGCGCGGCCGCGGTTGTTCCAGACGACGAAGTCGATGCCCAGTTCGTCGTACTTGCGGGCTTTGGCAATCGCGGCGGCGGTGGCGTCCCAAAGCCAGATGTCGTCGGGAACGATAATCCCTTGCAGGTCCTTGGGAAGAATCCGGTGGATGTTCTCAACCGGGACGGCGCGCGGGTCCCACGCACGGTTGCGCATGAGGAAAACGGGGCGTGCCGGCGCGATGGTCCGCACCACCGCTTTGGCTGTCGAGTGATCCGCGTTGACGCGCAGGCGGAACGTCTCGCTCCAGGGCCCGTCGTGGCCATCGAGAATGGCACGTACGCGCCAGCAGTAGCGGCCCGGCAGCAGGAGATCCCGCGGAAAGTAGCAGTCTTCGTGATAGCGGACATTCTTCGTAATCTTCCGCTTTACCAGGTCTTGGAAATTCGCATCGCGAGCGATCTGGATCTCGTAGCTGTCGCATGTCTCGATCGGCGTCCAGCGGAAGAAGCTGGCAACGTCGGTCATGTCCATCTTGTCGGGCGGACTCAATAATCGCGGGGCTGGAATTTCCGCTACGGCAGGTGTCGTTTCCGCGCCATAGGCAAACGCCACCGTCAGCAACAGGCACACTGCGACGACTTGATATCGCATCGGGTTTCTCAGGTCCTTCTGGGTAACAAAATTCATTTAGGCATTGGAAAACAATTATCAACCGAACTTCAATGTAGTAGGCACACGCCGTGTGCCGTTATTTTGCGGACGGCACACGGCGTGTGCCGCATACGTTAGCGGAAGCCGCGGCTGGCGGGGCCGTCGTCCGGGGGCGGGCGCTGCTGGTCGTGAAGTTGGTCGAGCTTGCCGGGCAACGACAACGTGGCGCGGATCAGATCGATCGACAAGTAATAGAGCAGGAACAACACGTAGATCGCCAGCGGCAGGGCCGCGCAATAACAGACCACTCGCACTGCATGGGCGGCGAGATCGTCGGGGGCGGCCGCCGGACCGGTCTTTGCCAAGGCCAGCAAGCAGGCGTAGGCTAGTTGCAAGGCGCCCCAGCCCACGCCGGCGGCAAAAACCACTGGCGTGAGCTGCACGGCCAGTTTAAGCAGGAAGGAAAGGACGCCAAGGGCCTCTTCGCCCGCCTGGTTTTCCGCTTCCACGACGATGCCCAGCGCGGCGGGCTGCAAGGCGGCCAGCGCCAGATACTCGCAGACGATGAAGGCCCCCAGGCCGAAGACGATCGACCCGTAGACGCCGGTGCGGATGGCGGTCACGGTCGAGCCGACCAGCAGGAACAGCCCGGCGCCCAGGCCCAGCAGCGCGCAGCAGTCGGGAAAGGCGGTCGAGGCGATCTTGCCCGTGGTGTTGCGGTTCAATCGCGCCAGCGCCGCCAGGAAGCGGAAGGCGGCGTATTGCAGTACGGCCAGCAGGACGACGGCCGTCACCTGATTCGGGATGAACGAGAAACTTTCGCCGCGGAAACCCTGCATCAAGACGCGGATCATGCCGAACAGCAAACAGGCCGCCATCACCACGTACATGCCGTAATGGCCGCAAGTGGCGAAGACCGTTGCGGTCTGATCGACGAAGTGGACCGTGAACTGCGCCCGCACCACGTCGAGCACGACATCGAAGACGTGTCGCAGGGGACGCTCGGGCGCGGCGGGCCGGATCGCCGCGGGCAGCGCCGGCGTCGGCGGCGTGATGACTGCCGGCGGAATCGCGGCGGGCAGTATTTCCGTGGGCGGCGTTAGCGACGCGGCGGATACGGCGGACGCGGGCCTCAGCGCGGCCGACGCGGGAGGCAGGTCGACCGGCGCTGGCGCCGGCTCTGCCGTCGTCAGCTTGGACACCTCGGCGGCATCG
>CAYYBU010000370.1:0-4273 GCA_964469945.1 uncultured Planctomycetaceae bacterium | reverse complement strand
AGAGGTCGCGAATCCCGCCGCTTTCCAACTGGAACACGCCCTTGGTCTCGCCGCGGCAGAGCAGCGCGAAGGTCGGCTGGTCGTCCAGCGGAAACGTATACGGGTCCACCCGCTTGCCGGTGGTCTGCTCGATCAGATCGACCACCTTGGAGAGGATCGTAAGGTTCCGCAGGCCGAGGAAGTCCATCTTCAGCAGGCCGGACCGTTCCACGTCGGCCATCGCCCATTGGGTGATGATCTCTTCCTTCTGCTGCACGTGCTGCAAGGGGACGTAATCGGTCAGCGGGCGGTCGGCGATGACCACGGCGGCGGCGTGCGTGCCCACGTTCCGCGCCAGCCCTTCGATGCGCTGCGCCAGGTCCAAAAGCTCGCGGATCTCCAAGTCCGTTTCATATATCTTCTTCAGGTCGTCGCTCTTTTTCAGCGCCTCGGCCAAGGTGATTTTCAGCTCGTCGGGGACCAGGGCCACGACCGCGTCGACCCGCGCGATGGGCAGCCCCAGCGCGCGGCCCACGTCGCGGATCGCCGCCCGCGCCGCCATCGTGCCGAAGGTGCCGATCTGGGCCACGTTGGCCATCCCGTATTTTTCCTTGACGTACTGGATCACCTCGCCGCGGCGCTGCTGGCAGAAGTCGATGTCGATATCGGGCGCCTCGCGGCGATTCTCGTCGAGAAAACGCTCGAAGAGCAAGTCGTATTGCAGCGGGCAGACGTGGCTCAGATGCAAAGCATAGCAAACCAGCGAGCCCACGCCCGAACCGCGCGCCGTGGCCTGGATCCCCTGCGAACGGGCGAAATTGACGAAGTCCCACACGATCAGAAAATAGGTGGGCCAGCCCAGCTTGTCGATCACGCCCAACTCGCGGTCCAAACGGGCCATCACCTCGGCCGAAAGCTGCCCCCCTTCCCAACGCTCCGGCTTGTTGACGTAACGTTTCTTCAACCCTTCCAGGCACAACTCCCGCAGGAAGCCCTCCGGTTCGTTTCCCTCGGGCACCTTGAACACGGGGAAGTGGCGTTTGCCCAACTCCAGTTCGATATGGACGCTGTCGGCGATCTGCTGGCTGCGGCGGAGGGCCTCTTCCTGGCCGGGAAACGCGGCGTACATCTCCTCGGGGCTGCGCAGGTAGAACTCATTGCTGTCCATGCGCATGCGGTTGGTGTCGGTGCGGAACTTGCCCGTGTTGACGCACAGCAGCACGTCCTGGGCTTCGGCGTCCTCGCGAAGCACGTAATGCACGTCGCTGGTGGCCACCAGGGGCAGGCCCATCTGGTTGGCCAGCTCGACGGAGGCCTGCATGGCCACGCGCTGGATCTCCAGGCCGTTGTTCTGGATCTCGATGAAGTAACGGTCGCCGAAGAGCTTGTGGAACCAGGTGGCCGCTTCCCGGGCCTTGTGCAGATTGGCTTCGCCGCCGGAAAGCAACAAGCGGTTCAGCTCGCTGGAAACGCAGCCACTCAAGCAGATGATGCCTTCGTGGTGTTCCTCAAGCAGTTGGCGGTCGATGCGCGGCTTGAAATAGAAGCCTTCCAGGAACGCCTGCGACGAGAGCTTCAACAGGTTCTGGAAGCCGGTTCGATCGGCGGCCAGCAGGGTGAGGTGGAAGCTGGCCTCTTTCAGGCTGCCGGCGTCTTTCTTGAAGCGGCTGTCCGGGGCGATATAGGCCTCCAGGCCGACGACCGGGTTGATGCCCAGATCCTTGGCCTGCTGGTAGAATTTCAGCGCGCCGTGGAGGTTGCCGTGGTCGGTCAAGGCCAGGGCGTTCATTTGCAAGGCCTTGGCCCGATTCAGCAGGCCGCCGATGGTGCCGGCCCCGTCCAGCAAGCTGTAATGGCTGTGGCAGTGGAGATGGGCGAAGGGCTGGTTACTCAAGGGAAATCCTCCGTGCTAGGGCGGACTGAAGGGCAAACCTGTAGTGCGATCAATCATCGTCTGCAACAGGATTGTAGGGCAGCCGGAGCGGCTTCGCCAAGCCCGGCCCCAAATCGAGTTACTCCCCGCCGGCCCCGCAGTATCCGGCACACTCTATGGTGTGGATATTTGCGGGGTGGGTCTGACGCACGGATCGTAGGTCAGGCTGTGCCTGACGCCGGCTGTTTGTCAGGCACAGCCTGACCTACGACTTGTATCCGGTGCCGCATACGTTACTCCCGCGGCTCGCCGATGGCGCGCAGGTAGCCGGCCAGGCGATCCTGCACGTCGAGCAGGTTCTGCCATTGCCGCTGTTCCAGCGTGACCCGTTCGCTGCGACTTTTTTTCACCGATTCGATCAGGCTGCGCAACCGCAAATGCAGATATTGCAACAACTCGGCAAACTGCGCCGCCTGGCCCGGACTCAACGCGCCGGGCAGTTCCGGCGGCGCCAGCGTGTGCAACAACGCCTGGACCGTGGGATCGTTGCCGAAGTGCAACTCGAAATCGAGCGAAACCGAACCGGCGGGCTCTTCCGCCTCGTCGGCCTCCAGGGGAATCCCCTGGGAGAGGTCGGCCTTGCGCAGTTTCTCCAGCCGCTCGGCGATCTCCAGCCGCGAGCCGAACAGTATCACGGTCCGTCCCAGGGCTATCACGTCGCCGGGGCGCAACACCCAAAGCTGCACCGGCTCGCCGTTGACCTTGGTGCCATTGGTGCTTTCCAGATCGGTCAGCACCAGTTTTTCCTCGTCTTCCTGGATCTTCAGATGGAAACGACTGATGCGTTCGTCGTTGAGCTGGATGGGGTTGCCCTCCTCGCGGCCGATGGTCAGCGGCGTGGGCACATCTTCAAAAATGCGCCCCCGGTCGGCCCCGTCAAGAATCCGCAAGGTAATCAATGTCATGGAAAGTGGTCCATCCTGTTGCCTTTTGTAACATGGCGGTCCGCGCGGGGTCAAGCCGCTCGACAAGGGATACTTTCCGAACTATGCTAATGTTTTTGACCGCTCCCGTGTGAATGAGGAAGCCCCGATGAGTTCCAAACGAGTTTTTCTCAGCGAAAACGACATGCCCCGGGCCTGGTACAACCTCCAGGCGGACCTGCCGCAGCCCCTTCCCCCACCTTTGGATCCAGCGACCAATCAGCCGGTCAATCCGGCCAAGCTGGAGCGGCTGTTCGCCCGCGCCCTGGTCGCCCAGGAAGTCAGCCAGGAGCGGTGGATTGAAATTCCCGAGGACATCCGCCGCGCCTATGCCATTTGGCGGCCGTCGCCGCTGGTCCGCGCCACGGGGCTGGAAGCCGCCCTGAAGACGCCGGCGCGGATCTACTTCAAAGACGAGAGCCACAGCCCGCCGGGAAGCCATAAGCCCAACACGGCCATCCCCCAGGCTTACTACAATATGAAGGAAGGCATCCGTCACCTGACCACGGAAACGGGGGCCGGTCAGTGGGGTTGCGCCCTGGCGTTCGCCTGCAAGATGTTCGACATCCATTGCAAGATCTTCATGGTGAAAGTCAGCTACGACCAGAAGCCCTACCGCCGCTCGATGATGCACATTTGGGGCGGCGAGGTCACGGCCAGCCCCTCGAAAGAGACCAATGCCGGCCGGCAAATCCTCGCCGCCGATCCCCATTGTCCGGGCAGCCTGGGTATCGCCATCAGCGAGGCGGTCGAGGCGGCCCTCAGCCGCGAGGACACCCGCTACACCTTGGGCAGCGTGCTCAACCACGTGATGCTCCACCAGACGGTGATCGGCCTGGAGGCCGAGAAACAGTTCGAGCTGGCAGGCGACTATCCCGACATCGTGTTGGGGTGCGTGGGCGGCGGCAGCAACTTCGCCGGCTTGGCCTTCCCCTTCGTGCGGCACAAGATCGCGGGCAAGAACATCCGCTTCGTCGCCTGCGAGCCGCATTCTTGCCCCACGATGAGCCGCGGCCAGTATCGTTACGATTACGGCGACACGACCAAGCTCACGCCGCTGATGAAGATGCACACCCTCGGCCATAGTTTCGTGCCGCCGGGAATCCACGCCGGCGGCCTGCGTTACCACGGCATGTCCCCGCTGGTCAGCCTGATCGCCGAGCTGGGACTGGTCGAGGCGGCCGCCTTCCATCAGACCGAGTGTTTCGAGGCGGCCCAACTGTTCGCCGCCACCGAGGGCACGATCCCCGCCCCCGAGAGCTCGCACGCCATCCGCGGCGCCATCAACGAGGCCATTCGCTGCCGCGAGACCCACGAGGCGAAGTGCATCCTCTTCAACCTCAGCGGCCACGGGCTGTGCGACATGGCCTCCTACGAAAAGTTCTTTGCGGGTCACTTGGAGGACTACGCCTACCCGCAGGAAAAAATCGCCGAGGCC
>CAYYBU010000369.1:0-4276 GCA_964469945.1 uncultured Planctomycetaceae bacterium | reverse complement strand
CCCGCCGGCCTTCCTCGACGCCTGCGATCGCCTGGGGATGCTCGTGCTCGACGAGGCCTTCGACTGTTGGGAGAAGGGCAAGGCCACCTACGACTACCACCTGGCGTTCCCGAAGTGGTGGCAACGCGACATCGACTCGATGGTCCTTCGCGACCGCAATCACCCCTCGGTGGTCATGTGGAGCATCGGCAACGAGGTGCCGGAGCAGGCCGAGCCGTCCGGCGCGCGGATCGCCGGCATGTTGGCCGATCGGGTCCGCGCGCTGGACCACACGCGGCCCGTCACGGCCGCCATTTGCCGCGTCAGCGGCCAACAGAAATGGACCGATCTGGACCCGACGTTTTCCGCCCTGGACATCGGCGGCTACAACTACGAGATGGATCATCTTCGAGAGGATCATGGCCGCGTGCCCGCACGCATTTTCGTCGTCACGGAGTCGCTGCAGATGCAGCGGAACGGCGTGGCGCGGGTGGTGAAGGACAACCCGTGCGTCGTCGGTGATTTCGTCTGGACCGCCATCGATTACCTGGGCGAGTCTGGCCTCGGTGGCTGGTACTATGAGAACGCGGGCGAGAGCCACGGCGGCGATAAGGTCGGCCAATTTCCTTGGCATGGCACCTATTGCGGCGATCTGGACCTGTGCGGCTTTAGAAAATGGACCTCGCATTACCGCAACATCCTCTGGAACCGCGGCGAAAAGTTGTTCATTGCCGTGCGCCGGCCCGACCCGCCGGGCAAGACGATCAAGGTCGTCGGCTGGGGCGCGCAGCCAGCCCTGGCCAGTTGGACCTGGCCGGCGTTCCAAGGGAAACCGATCCGCGTCGACGTGTTGTCGGTCTGCGATCGCGTCCGCTTGTTCCTCAACGGCAAGCTGATCGGGGAAAGTCCCACGTACGAGTGCATGGCCAGCTTCAACGTGCCCTATGCGCCCGGTACGCTCAAGGCCGTCGGCTTGAGCGGGAAGCAACCCGTGGTCGAGGCTGAATTACGCACGGCCGGCGACGCCGCGGCCATCCGCCTTACGCCCGATCGTTCGACCATCCAAGCCGATGGTCAGGACCTGTCCTTCCTGACGGTCGAGGTGACGGACCATGATGGCGTGCTGCAACAGAACGCCGCAAACAATATCCACTTCAGCCTTGCTGGTCCCGGCACGATTGCCGGCGTCGCCAACGCCGACATGGCAGGCGAAGAGCCCTACCAAGGCGATCAGCGGCGGGTCGTTGACGGCCGGGCATTACTTGTGATTCGTTCCACCCGGCAGGCGGGAAACATCCGCGTCAAAGCTACGGCGCAAGGCTTGCGGGAAGCAGAAATGGCCATCGAAGCCCAACCGGCGCCCGCGGCGATGTCCCAGGAGCTTCCTTAGCCGTCCCGTGAAGACTCCGGCCCCTAGCAAAGGTTGCCGGGCCGCCCTCAGGTGTCCCGACAACGTTTTGTCTTTAGTTTACCCATCCACTCCATCTTTCCTTGTTGATCTCGCGGGCGATGGTACACGCTTCCGTAGCATGAACCAATAAACAGCCATCTTCTGGAAACCAAGACAACCGCCGGGCAACCGCACAAGCCACGCAGACTTTGCCGGTCGCCTCTGCTTCCATAAGGCTCCGCCGAGCCGAATTTCTCGTCTCGGATCTCAAAGCTCTACCCCTCTGGGCCGCCGATCTTGCGTGTCGTGCGTATCGCAATGGTTGTGCCGACTGTAGGGGTTATGCCGAAAATGCGAGTCCTGCTCAGGATGATGATGCTTTCGGAAGATCGGGTCCGATAATCCCGTTGGATCATTCTGGTTGTTACTCTTTTGCGGCGTATGCCGAGGGCAACGCTTGCGAGGGCAGTCCAGCTTCTTTACAAGGATGGACCTGAATGAACGGCAATGGATTCTGGACCTGCATGTTGCTGGGCGTCGCACTGAGCACGCTGGGCGGCTGCCATTCGGAAAATAACCTCCAGTTTCACGACTCGCGCGAACATGCTTATCAGGGCACGATCACGCAGATCGAGTATCCGGAGTTGGACATCGAGCACCGCGCGGGCGTGGCGGAAACCCCGCCGCCGCAGACCGTGCTCTCGCCCGGTCAGCCCGTCTACTGGCCGATCACGCTGGAGCAGGCCGTCCAGATCGCCTTGGGCAACAGCCGCGCCATGCGCGATATCGGTGGCATGGTCGTCGCGGCGCCCGCCGCCGCGACCACGGTCTTCGACCCGGCAATCCACGACACCGATCCCCGCGGCGGCACGGAAGCGGCCCTCAGCGCCTTCGACGCGCAGTTCAGCACGAGCATGTTCTGGCGCAGGACCGACCTGTGGTTCAACAACGAACTTCTCGGGCTGCTCACCAATGGCAACCTGGTGGCGGACACGGCCGACTTCCAGGCGAAAATCAGCAAGGTGGCCGAGACCGGCACACAGTTCAGCTTGAGCAACCTCACCTTTTTCGATCGCGACAACATGCTGCTGAACCAATACCCCTACTCCTACAACACCATGGTCCAAATGGAGGTTCGCCAGCCCCTGCTGCAAGGGGCGGGGCTGGAGTTCAACCGCATCGCCGGTCCCGGGGCCAAGCCGGGCAGCTACAACGGCGTGCTCATCGCGCGGGTCAATACCGACATCGGGCTGGCCGATTTCGAGACCTCCGTGCGCGATATGCTCTACAACGTGGAACGCACCTACTGGGAACTATACGAGGCCTATCGCGACCTGGACGCCCGCCAGGCCGGCCGCGAGGCGGCCCTGACTACCTGGCGGTCGGTACAACGCAAGTTCGAGGTCGGCGTGGCCGACAGCGAACAGGAGGCCCGCGCCCGCGAGCAATACTACCGCTTCGATTCCCAGGTGATCAACGCCCTGAGCGGCGTGACGGCGGCCGGACAAACCTCCGGAGCGGCCGGCGTGTATGCCCTGGAACGGCGGTTGCGCTGGCAGTTGGGCCTGTCGGCCAGCGACGGCCGCTTGATCCGTCCCGCCGAGGAGCCCATCTCGGTGACCGTGGCCGTCGACTGGTGCGCGTCGGTGCAAGAGGCGTTGTGCCGCCGCGTCGAGTTGCGGCGGCAGAAATGGATGATCAAACGCCGCGAGATGGAACTGACCGCGGCGAAGAATTTCCTCAACGTGCGTTTGGACGCCGTGGCCCAGTACGGCCTGCTCGGCGGCGGCGAAGACCTCTTCGGCACCGCCGGCGTGGCCCATAGCGGCGCCGTCGAGGACCTTTTCGCCGATGCCCACCAGGAATATGAACTGGGCCTGCAACTGACCACCCCCATCGGCAATCGCATCGGCCACACCGCGGTCCGCAACGCCGAGTTGCTGGTGTCGCGGGAGCGGGCGATCTACCACGAGCAGGAGTTGGGCGTGCTCCGCGAGCTCAGCGACGCCGTGGGCGAGATGGATCGCGGCTATGCGGTCACGCGATCCTTGTACAACGGTCGATTGGCCGCCCATCAGCAGTCGGAGGAGATCCGCAAGAAATACGACGCCGGCACGGCGCCGCTGGAATTCGTCCTGGAGGCGCAGCAGCGCGCCGTCGAGGCCGACAGCGCCTATTACCAATCGTTGGTGCAGTACAACCTGGCCATCGCCGGCCTGCATCGCGCCCGCGGCTCGTTGCTGGATTACTACAACGTCTATTTGAACGAGGGACCCACTTCCGACGACGCCCGCCGCTCCGCAGCCAAGCAAGCCCGGCACTTCGGCCCGACCCTGCTGAACTACTGCTTCATGACGCCGCCGCCGGTCAGTCGTGGCGTCTATGCACAGCGGCCGCTGTCGATGGGGCCAGCCGAAGGCAGCGCCGGAACGCCGCCGCCCATGCCGCAACCGCCGGTGCAGCCACAGTCGCCAGCGCAGCCACAGCCCCAGCCACTGGCCCCGACACCGGCGCCCCCTGTTCCACAGCCGCCGTTGGAAGCAGCCCCGACGCAACAAACACTGCCGCCGGCGCCAATGCCGCCGCCGGAAGGTACGCCCATGGCGCCGCTGCCACGATGACATGTACCACCCCTAACGGGCGTATTGGTAAGAAGAGCGGGTTGCGGAAAAAAATCGCCCGCGAGACCTGCTAAACGCTTGCAACTTTTTCAGCTTTGTGTATCATAAGGGTTGTATGGAATCCCGCGGGGGTTCCCAGGTGTTTGTTTACCCCATCGTGAGGCAGCGTCTGCAACAGTAACCTTCGCTTGTTCGGAGGGGGCTGCGCGCGCTGCTAAACAGAAGCTTCGACACGAGGCAGCGTTCGTTTCTCTCGACAACTGGAAGGTTGTGCTGTGTCACGCAG
>CAYYBU010000368.1:0-4278 GCA_964469945.1 uncultured Planctomycetaceae bacterium | reverse complement strand
GACCTCAACCAGTTGAGCGCGACGGCCGCGCCATTGCAAGCGTTCATCAACCCCGACGCCGCCGAATTCATGGCCCCGGATAACATGCCGGCGGCCATTTGCCGCTTCTGCCAACGCACCGGCCAGCCGGTGCCGGCCGACGAAGGAGCCGTGCTGCGCTGCGGCCTGGACAGTCTGGCGATGAAGTTCCGCCAGACGCTGGCTATGTGCGAAGAACTGGTGGGCGGCCGGCTGGAAACCATTCACATCGTGGGCGGCGGCACGCGCAATCGCCAACTCTGCCAGTTCGCCGCCGACGCCTGCGGACGACGCGTGCTGGCCGGGCCGGTCGAGGCCACGGCCACGGGCAATGTGATGGTGCAGGCCATTTCCGCTGGCGACGTGGGCTCGATCAGCGAGGCCCGCCAGATCATCCGCCGCAGTTTCGAGGTCCAGCAGTACGAGCCGCGGAACACGCCGGCCTGGGACGAGGCCTATCCGCGGTTCTTGAAGGTGCTAGGGTAGGCCGCATCACCCCTTCACGCGCTCGATATACTCGCCGGTGCGGGTGTCGATCTTGATCAACTCGCCCATTTCCACGAACGACGGGCAGCCGAACTCGGCCCCCGTCTCCACCTTGCAGGGCTTGGTCACGTTGGTGGCCGTGTTGCCGCGGGCGCCCGGCTCGCAATATTCAATGCGCAACACCACGTGGTTGGGCGGCGTCACCGAGATGGGGCCGTTGTTGAACAGCACCATGCTGCAGTTCATGCCCTCCTTGAGATACCGCCAGGTGTCGCTGACCTGTTCGCTGGTCAGTTCGTACTGCTCGTAGCTCTCGTTGTCCATGAAGACGAAATGGTCGCCCTGGCGATAGAGGAACTGGGCCTCGATTTCGTCCACGTCGGCGGCATCCAGGGAATCGCCGCTCTTGTAGGTGCGGTCGAGCGTGGTGCCGCGGATCAGATGCTTCAGCTTGCACTTGTACAAGGCCTGGCCCTTGCCCGGCTTGACGAAGTTGCACTCGATCATCAGGTAGGGGTCGCCTTCGAGCTGGACCTTGAGGCCCTTGCGAAATTCACTTGTGTTATAGGTCGCCACGACTGAGTTTTCCGTTTCACTTTCTGAGAGGGAAGGGTTTTGCTACGATGGACTGTTATGCCAATTTCTTCGCCACAAAGCAACGGGATGTGGTCGCCCGCATCCGCACGGTCCGCATCCAAAACACTGTCGGCGTCCACGCCGCCACCCTGGCAGCGGGTGGCGGCCGAGGCCCTCAGCGACCCGGCCGAGTTGTGTCGGCTGCTAAGGCTGCCCCCCACGCTGGCGGACGCCGCCCGGCAGGCCGCCGGCGACTTTCCCTTGTGGGTGCCGCGGAGCTACCTGTCGCGCATCGTCCCGGGCAACCCGCGCGATCCGCTGCTGGTGCAAGTCCTGCCGCAGGCGGAGGAACTCGCCTCGGTACCTCACTTCCAGGCCGATCCGCTCGGCGAGGCGGAGACCGCGCGTGGCCCCGGCCTGCTCTGGAAATACCAGGGCAGAATATTGATCGTAACAACTGCGGGCTGTGCCGTCCATTGCCGTTTCTGTTTTCGCCGCCACTTTCCTACGGCTCGGCTGCAGCCCGTCGCCGACGCCCTGGGAACTGTCCCGGTTTTCGTCCGACGAAAACGGGACTGTCCCCTTCCTGCCCCGGGCTGGAGCCCAGCCCCGGGCTGGGAGCCAGCCCTGCGGCTGGCGGCGGCCGAGCCCTCGATCGAGGAGATCATCCTCAGCGGCGGCGATCCGCTGATGCTGCCTGACACGCAGCTTTCCTATTTTGCCGCCCGCTTGACAGAGATCGCACATGTGCGGCGGTTGCGGGTGCATAGCCGGCTGCCGGTGATGATCCCCCAGCGCGTGAACCAAGACTTGCTCGGCTGGTTGCGCGGCAGCCGGCTGACGACGATCCTGGTGATCCACGTCAACCACAGGGCAGAAATCGACGAGGCCGTGGCCGCGGCCCTAGGGCGTCTGGTCGATGCGGGCGTGCCCGTGCTGGCCCAATCCGTGCTCTTGCGCGGCGTCAACGACGACGTGCAAACCCTAGCCGAACTGTACGGCCGCCTGATCGACCTGCGGGTGCTGCCCTATTATCTTCATCAGTTGGACCGCGTGGCCGGGGCCGCCCATTTCGAGGTGTCCGAAGCACGGGGCATCGAGCTGATCGAACAGCTTCGCACGCGGCTGCCCGGCTACGCGGTCCCCCGTTATGTGCGGGAAACGCCCGGACAGCCGGGCAAAACCGTGCTGGCGTAAGGTTAGAGCATCGACTGCGAAGGATGCTCGAATTCTTCATTGCTGATGAAGGCGCGAAACGACGCACGCTCTTCGTCCGGGCACAACAGGACGAGATTCATGATGTCTGCCTGAGAGCCTTCGTCAAGCTGGGCCAATACCGGCTCGACGAGGTCGTCTCGCTCTTCGCGGGATAATCCCTTGAATTTCGGATCAATAATCCGAACCCGTAACGACGCGGAGTTATAACGGTAGGCGTCAGCATCCTGAAAATGCCTCCGCAGCACCTCCTCAATCTTGCGACTCTCCTCGGTCCGCAACGGTCCCCACTCCGGAATGGTTGCATTGGGAAGACTCATATCATTTCCCCCTTCGCCCAATCAAAAGCTCTCTTGGCAGCATTCAAATATCCGCGAACCTCCCCCCCGGGGACGCCGCCCCGACTCGTAACGCAGGCTGGTCGACCACTCAAAACGCCGAAAACGTTTTACGAGATCAATTGGCATTGGATGGCCCAGCATCTTCAACTCCTCTTTGAGGTGTTCGGGATAATGCATTTTAGCGCCACTTTTGAGGCGGCCAAATGCTTCCTCGCGATCTGCCGGAGGTGTGAAGTGCATAATCATCGCTTTGAGAATGCACTCAACCGAATAGCCCGCAAGATAAAGGGCATCGAGCGTCAAGTCGCGGTCGAGCAAGAATTCGGCCGTTGTAAAACGCTGCGCGGCGGCCTTCTGGAAGTCCCGCGACGTGAGGATGCCGGGCGTCTGGTACATTTCTGCTCCGCCACTGGGTACCCAGAATTACAGCATCTGGCTTGGCAGCGGATGCTCGCCATGTCGAAATGAGCCAAACGCCCCCACTCTCAAGTTATTGCCCTTGCGGCTGGTCATCAAGGGGCCTGGCCGGAGAACTGTGCCGCAATAATCCGGGCTGGGCAGCTTCGCTCAGGCCGAGGCGAGGGCCGGCCAGCGGATTCTCTCACCTATCGCCTATCACGGATGTTGGCGATCCGGGCACGGGTGGCCGTCATATTTCACGGCTGAAGTGATGGTGCCGTGCCTGGATACGGCCGGAAAACTCCGTTTATAGCGATAAACACGCTTTTCCGGCACGCGGCACGGCAGTTGCTTCCGCATCCCCCGAACAAACGCCCCTGCGGGTGTGGACGGAACTGACCTCAACGAGTGAGTATGTTTATCATGATAGAAAAGATTTCCGTTTTGAGCGGGCACGGACGTAATGGTCATGCCGAGACGTTTGGCCGCATCGATATGACGATGGGGCAGGTGGTGAGCATCGTCGGGCCGACCGGCTCCGGCAAGACAACCCTCATTAACGACATCGAGCTGTTTGCCGGTGCCGACACGCCCACCGGTCGGAGCATTCTGATCAACGACCAGCCGGCGCCGGCGGAGTTCCGCTACAACCCGGCGCGAAACCCGATCGCCTTGATCACCCAGCACACGACCTTTTTGTCCGACCTGCCGGTCCGCGAGTTCCTGCTGACGCATTCGCGGATCCGGACCGGTGGAAAAGAGTCGCCGCTGTTGGTGCAACAGGCCCTGGAGTTCGCCAACAAGTTGACCGGCGAGCCCATCGACCCGGACAACCGCATGACGGAGCTTTCCGGCGGGCAGACCCGCGCGCTGTTGATCGCCGACGCCACGGTCATTTGCAGCACGCCAGTGGTGTTGTTGGACGAGGTGGAAAACGCCGGCATTCATCGCACTCGCGCCGTGGAACTGCTCCGCCAGTACCGCAAGATTTTCATCTTCGTGACCCACGACCCGCGGATCGCCCTGTTGTCGGACTTCCGCATCGTCATGCAGGGCGGAAGCATCACCGACGTGTTGTACACGAACGAGGACGAGCGCGGGGTGGCGGTCCATGTAAACCGACTGGACGACGCGCTTTCCGCCTTGCGCGACAAGTTGCGTCACGGTCTGCGGTTGAACGCCGAAGAATTGCAGGAGGTCGCATGAGAGTCGTCATTTGCGCCGGTCCGGCCACGACCGGCAA
>CAYYBU010000367.1:0-4284 GCA_964469945.1 uncultured Planctomycetaceae bacterium | reverse complement strand
CCACTGGAGACTGGTCCGCAATACGAAGTTTTCGACCATTTGCAGAGAGCTGCGATGATTTCAGTTCGAAGTTCTCGCTCTACTCGATGTGTTTCCTCCTGGCATCAAAACTAACGAGGGTGAGGAATTATGGACCCGCAGGTTAAATCTCTTGCGTCGCGAATCCGAGAGCGATTGGACAAACACCCGCACTTTCGCGGACGAGCGAACATGATCCAGATCCAATCGATTGGGGACTCTCTCGTGCTGTCGGGACGCGTGCCCACGTATTACCTGAAACAACTCTTGCAGGAAGCCGTGAAGTTGGTTCCTGACAGTGGGAACATCGACAACCGGGTCGACGTCCAGTGGCCGGCCGCCTAGTGCCCGTCCACCCTCTCGTGGCGCCCGGGAAGACAGTGCTGTGGAATGGCGGCGACGAATCGACCGTACGTCACCAATTCCGTGCCCAGCGACGTCCCGAACACGCGCACGGATTTTCGGTCTCTCAAAATGATCGACACCGATCAATATGACCGACGCTTGTAGTGCGCGTTGCCCGCGAGAGCAACGTCCGGTGGTCCATGCCTCGGAAAAGGCGTTAGAACCGGGACGCGGCGACTGTGGCATGCGATGTGCGTTGACCCGGAAGAGTCTTCGAAAGGTTAAACCTATGACCACATTGCCCCCGGAAGCTGCTAATTCCCAAGCCCCGAAGTCTTGCAATACTCCCGCGTCGAGTGCCACAGTGCCCGTAGCACCTGCAACGCCGGCGGGCCCTGTGGCGCCGGCGGCAACCGCTAACAGGCCATCTCGTACGCGACGGATCACCGTGGCTGCAGTTGTCGCGGTCGTGCTGGTCATTGCACTGTACCTGCAAGGCTGGATTGGCTCGCGACTGTTGCGTTCGGAGACCGAAGACGCGTTTATTGAGGCTCACATTGTTAACGTAGCCCCTCAGGCGGTTTCCGGTCGGCTTTGCCGGTTCCTGGTTGAGGAGAATGACCACGTCAAGCAGGGGCAGGTGCTGGCAGAGATCGATCCGGTTCTCTATCGCGACAAGGTCCGCTTGGCCCGAACCAAGGTCGATGAAGCCCAAGCCGAATTGCGGCGCCAAGAGAGCAGCTTAGCGCGGCTCCGGGTCGAGGTTCCGATCCAGATCGAAATCGCCAAGCGAACGCTTGCCGCCGCCCAGGCGGACCTCGCCCGAGCGAAAGAAGCTCTGAGACTTACCGCCGACCAGGTAGAGAAGTCGATCCAGGAGGCCCGGGCCGGCCTGGAGCTCGCCCAAGCGGACCTCGTGCTGGCCGAGCAGGAGTACGAGCGTTTCACGGCTTTGTACAAACGGCAGGCGGTGCCGCTGGAACGCTCACAGCAGGTGACGCGATCCCGCGATGTCGCGTTGGCACAGAAGAGCCTTGCGATCGCCAAGCTCGCCAAGGCGGAAGCGGAGCGTACTCAGGTTTCCGTGGCCCGGCAAGCTGTGGACGCGGCCGAGAAACTCGCCCAGAAGGCCCAGGAAGGCGTGGCGCTGGCCGAGACGGCGCATGATCAAATCCGGGAGACGGAGCTCCTGACGGCCTTGAAAGCGGAGATGGTCAACGAAGCCCGACGGGGATTGGCCGCGGCGGAGGACGAGTTGAGCTACACGGCGATTCGTGCGCCATTTCCCGCGGTGGTCGTCAAATGCTACCGCCACCTTGGCGACTTCGCCTCGGCCGGCAGCCCCGTGCTCAGCCTGTACAATCCCGAGTTGATGTACGCGACCGCCAACCTGGAAGAGACACGCCTGCCCGGGGTCTCGCCCGGCAACCCGGTAACTCTCTATGTGGACGCCTTTTCGCGGCCCTTCCGAGGTCGCGTGGTGTGGATCAACAAGTCCACCGGGGCCCAGTTCGCCCTGATGCCGCGCAACATCGTGTCCGGAGAATTCACGAAGGTCGTGCAGCGCGTGCCGGTGCGGATCTGGATCGAGAAGGACGACCGCTGGCCGCAATTGCAGGCGGGGCTCTCGGTCTGGGCCGTCATCGACCATGGGCCCGGCGATCCCGAATGGGCGAAAAAGGCCGCTTGTGAGTTTGCCGATCTTGAAGGCCGCTACAGCGGGCTTCAAGAACAGCAACCATCACTGACAGAAAACCGCCACGCCTGAAGAGGAGCAGAACATGCCTGCAACTGACAAGGGGACGGAGCTTCAGGGCCCGCATTGCCATCTGGAAATTCGCAGGGGACTTTCGTGAGCCGGTCAGAGCCAACAGCGAGTCTACTGTCCTACCGGCCAGCGGAAGCAATCCAGCCGTGGTTGGCCGCCGTGGCCATCGTTCCCATCTTGACCACGGTCTTCCAGACGTTCGTCCTGACGGATGTCACCGGCGACGTGATCCGCAAGGGCCTCGAAGCCGAACATTACACCATGATCTGGCCCCAAATCCTTTGGGGGATCGGATTGTTGTACGGGGTATTCAGCGGAATCTGGGCTTCTCCTCGATATGGCGCCCGCAATACGCTGTTGGTCGGACTTGGCTTGTTCGTGGTGGGCAACGTGCTATGCGGCGCCGCCCTGGACGTTTCCAGCATGACGGCAGCCAAGTTGGTGGAAGGAATCGGCAAGGGCATGGTGATCGTGATGTGTCGCTCCCTGCTTTATCGCCAATTCGACCGCTTCATCATCGTGGCCATCGGTTTCTATGGCGTGATTGCGTACGCGACCCGTCCCACGACCCCGCTGTTGACGAGTTTCATCAACGACTCTCTCGGTTGGCGGTGGATCTACTGGATCAATGTGCCGCTGGCCCTCTTGGCGGTTCCCCTGGTCTTGCGATTCGTCCGGCCCGACCGCCCCGCTCGACCGCGTCCACTCAAAATCGATTGGTTCACAATCAACGCGGTGGCGGGCTGGGCGGTGAGCCTGGAGCTCACAGTGACATGGTACCGGAAGTGGGGTGGCTTGACGTCCAATGCCTTTACCGCCTGTCTGCTGATTGACCTGGCCGTGCCTCTGCTGGTGATTGCCCGGCTTGCCAGGGGCTTGGCTGTGGACGAGCACCTTCGCAGGATGTTCAGCGTCCGCGTCTACGTCTTGGCGATGGTCACCCGCATCCTCCTGCTGGTCCAACTGCTGATGGTCATGGCCTTGTTGGCGAAATACTGCGTGGATGTTCGAGAATACCCGCGATCGGTGGCTGGATGGGTCCTTGTGCCGGCAACGTTCACCATGGCGGCATCCACCTTTTTGACGACTTTCTTTCGCCGCCGTCGGTTGCGGCACTTCTGGCTGCTGGTCGGTGTTGTGGGCTGTGCCGCCAGCTTATGGTGGATGTCATCGATTGACGGCTTCACCAGCAAGGGGCGACTGGCCCTGATGATCGGCTGCTGGGGCCTGTTCGAGGGGTTGATTCCGCCCAGTTTCCTGCAGGACGAGGTGGAGGGCTTGAATCCGAAGGACTTCCTGTACGGCGGCGCGCTGGCGGCCGCCACCCTGATCCTGGCCTTCATCTTGATTCCGCCACTGACGACGACCACCATTGCCGCGTGGACCGATCGCTCCTTGGAAATGGAGCGCATGAACGTGCGCGAGAACCGTCCGGAAGTTCAGGAGGCATCTCTGCGGATTGCGGATCATTACCAACAGTGCGGCGTCGCCGGGCCGGAACTTGCGCAAATGACCTCGACAGTTCTCGGAAGTTTCGCCCGATCCGAGGCCGTGGCCCAAGGAATCCAACGCGGGTTGCAATTCCTGAGCCTGGTTGTCGCCGGCATCGGCTTACCGGTAGTTGCTCTGCTGTCGTGGTCTTCAAAGCATGGTCCAGTCGCCGCGCCCGGCGGGGCCATTCCTGATAGAAACAATTGAGCCCGTAGGAGTTCAACCATGAAGACGATAGACAAAAAGCATTCTCAAGACGGTCACGTATCGACCGGAGGCACACCGGCCGCTGACGACGAGGCGCTTACCCGAACGCCGAACGGTGCGTCGGCCGCCACGTCCGGTCCGCCCCCGCACCCCGACGGGTCTGCCGCGCCGACAGATGGTTCGCGCCGCGTCAGCGATCGCCAACAGCCCGTCGCCGCACCGCCGGTGCATCGCTGCCGAAGGTGGTTGCTGCTGGCCGCAATCGTGGCCGCGGTGGCGGTGGGCGGCTGCTACCTGGTCCCGTGGGTCAATACGGCACTGAACACGGTGAGCACCGATGACGCTTACGTAAGCGGTCACATGACCTTTGTGGCCCCGCGCGTATCCGGCCAGGTGATGAAGGTGCTGGTCGATGACAACCAACGCGTGAAGAAAGGGGATTTGCTCGTCCAGCT
>CAYYBU010000366.1:0-4317 GCA_964469945.1 uncultured Planctomycetaceae bacterium | reverse complement strand
GTCCAGGGAAGGCTCGGCCACGTCCAAGGCTTCGTCCGCGGCATCGTCCCGCACAGGGGCGGCCGCCGCCCCGCGAGGCCGGGAGACGTCGTCCCGATCCCGGTCGCGCGGCTTTCCGCGACGGGAGCGGCGGCGCCGAGAGGGCCTTTCCCGCGGCTCCTCGGCGGCTGATCCAATATCTTCGCCGGCCGCTGCCGCGCTGGAAACTTCGGGGCTTCCCTCCTCGAACTGGTCCGGCTGGCGACTTTCCTCGGCCAACTCGCCGGGGCCGGTCTCTTGCTCGGGGCCGCCGGCTTCCCGCGGCTCGCGACCACGTCGCCGTCGCTTGCGGCGGCGGCGCCCCGACTTCTTTTCCGCCGGCGCCGATTCCTCGGCATCATCGGGCATCTCTTCGACGAAGGCGAGATCCGCGGCCACTTCCGCTTCCGTCTCGATTTCATAGGCCACGTCGTCAAAGACTTCCACCACGTCAAGAATTTCAGGCACAATAGGCTCGGGGGCTGCCGGTTTCTGCACCACCGGACGCGGCGGGGTCGGCCGTGCCGCGGGCCGGGCGGGCCGTACACTGGCAGAGCCAGTGGCACTCGCCACGCTACCGGAACCAGCGCCACTCGTTGGCCGTGCCGGGGCCGGCGCGACCCCCAGGTCGCTAGCCAGCGCATCCCAGTTCGCGGCAGGCCGCCGTGGCGGAGGAGCCACGGGCCGACGCGGCGCAGCCGCCGGACGCCCAGTAGCGCCCCCCTGTTCAGGTGAAGCGGCAGGCTGAGCTGCCGCGGGTTTTTGCTCTTCCGGGGTAACTTCGATCCCCAACGATGACGCCAATCCACCCCAATGATCTGCTTTGTCAGTCATATTTCTGGCTAATCACAACTTGCCTGAGTTCCAGCACCCCAGCCGCAGTGGAGGGGCCATTTGAGTTATCGCAAGAACAATTGTAGTATAGAGCGTTTCCCTTGGTCTGGGAAGATGATCGTTATGTCCGAACGGCCGCATTTTTTGTTCGTCACTTGCCAAGTTGGCGCCGAGAAGGCCGTCAAGGGGGAATTACGTCGCCGTTGGGCCGATTTTCGCTTCGCTTTTTCGCGTCCCGGCTTTCTCACCTTCAAGCTGCCCGAGGATTGCAGCTTGCCCGCCGACTTCGATCTCCACGCGGTTTTCGCCCGGGCGTATGGTTTTTCCTTGGGCCGCGTCACCGGCGATGATCCCGACGCGCTGGCGCGCAACGCCTGGACGCTGTTCGGCCATCGACCGTGGCAGCGAATTCACGTTTGGCAGCGCGATGCGGCCGAGCCGGGCGCGCATGGCTTCGAGCCGTCCTTGACCACTGCGGCGATGACGGCCTGCGCGGCCATGCGAGGAAATTGTCCGCATCCCGAGCGATTGGTTTCCGAAGCCGACGAGCAGCGGGTGGCGGTTCGGCCCGGTCAATCGGTATTGGACTGCATCGTGCTCGATCCTGGGAACTGGTGGGTAGGCTACCATCGGGCCAAGGCGTTTCCCTCCCAGTGGCCTGGCGGATTTTCACCGCTGGAGCTACCCACCCATGCGATCAGCCGGGCATGGCTGAAGATGGAAGAAGCCCTGCGCTGGGCACAATTGCCGATCCCCGCGGAAGCGCAATGGGCGGAAATCGGCAGTGCGCCGGGCGGATCGAGTCAGGCCCTGCTCCAGCGCGGTTACTATGTGACGGGGATCGACCCGGCCGTGATGGATCCCGCTCTGATGAACCATTCCCGTTTCACCCATATTCGTCGCCGCGTGCCCCAGGTGCAGCGTCGCGACTTTCGCAAGATTCGCTGGCTGGCGGCCGATATGAACGTGGCTCCGAACTACACGTTGGACGCGGTCGAGTCCATTGTCACCCACCCGCAGGTGAATATTCGCGGGCTCTTGCTGACGCTGAAGCTGCCGCAATGGGACCTTGCCGCGGAGGCGCCGGAGTTTCTCGCGCGAATTCGCAGTTGGGGTTACAACGTCGTCCGCGCGCGACAATTGCAGCACAATCGCCACGAGTTCTGCGTGGCCGCTTTGCAAAAACCATTTCACAAGAAACCATCCCCGCGATCGGCCGAAAAATAACCGCCCGCTGCGGATTTGCCGTTTAAGGACGCGGGAAACTCTCGTCCATGGACGCGTTCAGACGAAGACGCGGTTGACTCATCGCGGCTCGCTCTTTAGAATTTGAGTTTTTGCATGTCCAGGAGGCAACTCGTGATGAATCGGGGTATCATTTCCCATCTTTTGGTTGCAACACTGACGATGGCGATCCTTGGCTCCGCGACGTTAGCCACACAGGCGGGCGACGAGCCGGCGGACAAAGATCAGCGTCCCGCTTCGGAATCAAAAACTTCCCAGGATGCAAAGTCCAGCACGTCGTCCGCCCCGGCCAAGAGCGCGCCGCTTGACGAGACGGCCAATCCGATTTACGGCCAACCCTTGGCCCCCGGCATGGTCAAGCTGTTGCGGGAAGAAATGGTCAATGCCCTGAGGACTCGCGGCAACGAAACGGAGTTCGCCCGCTGGCAGAGCTATGCGGCCGGGCGGTTGAATGCCACCGCGGGACTCTACACGGGTTCGGAGTTGACCGGCAATTGCCGCCTGAGCTGGTACGATCATCTGCTGCGCAATCCCTTGAATGCCACGGCCGAGGCCGAGGAATTCACCCGCCTCTTGCACAAGTCGATCGTGGACGATCCGTCGGGCCTGGGGCCGGCGGTGGCCACAGCCGCGGCGAAACTCGATCTTGGCAAGCGCGCGCCGCGCCGGCCGGTAGTGGTCAAGTCGGCCGACGAGGCGTTGGAAGTCGTCAAGCAGTCGTTGGTCGCCACGCAAACGGCCTATGCGGCCGCCTTGGCGCCCTTGGCCAAGAGCGAGATCCGGGAGTTGCTGCAAAACCTCTATCCGGTGATGGTGGGACAGAACCGGGTGGGGCACACGCTCAACGATCGCAGCACGGGCCGCCGCATGTGCGATCTGATGGAGAAGATGGACCGCGGCGCGCTGGTCGACGCCGCGGAAGCCTTGGTGCCGCTGGCCGATCCGAAACTGCTCGAACAACTCAAACACGTGCCGCAAAACGGCGACGTGCTGGTCGAGGGCGTCACGGGCCGGGTGGTGGCGAAAATCGATACCCCGGCCGGCGCCATCGTCATCGGCGGCAAAGAACCGAAAACCTACGATCTCGATCGCATGCGCAACGTGGCCGTGGTCATCGACTTGGGCAGCGGCAACACGTACCTCGAAGGCACGACCTCGCTGGAGCGGCCCGCACTGATTATTCTCAACCTCGGCGGCAGCAACATCTTCCGGGGCACCAGGCCGGGCATTCAAGGCGCGGCCATCCTCGGCATCTCCATGATCGTGAACCTGGAAGGCAACAACCTCTACGAGGCCCAAGACGTGGCCCAAGGGTCCTGCGTGGCGGGCGTAGGCATCGTCCTCGATTACGGCGCGGAGAATCGCTATCGCGGCGTGCGCCGCGTCCAGGGGCAAGCCTTGGGGGGCCTCGGCATCCTCATCGGCCGCGGCGGCAAGAACGATTATCACGCCGCCATGTGGGCCCAGGGCTTCGGCAGTCCGCTGGGTTTCGGCTTGCTCGAAGACCTCGTGGGCCACGACCATTACTATTGCGGCGGCCTGTATCCGAACTCCTACAAGCCGGAAACGCCGGGCTATGAGGGCTGGGGACAAGGCGTCGGGGCCGGCATCCGCCAGTCGGCCGACGGCGGCCTGGGTGTCATCCTCAATGGCGGCGGCCACAACGTCTACGAATTCGATTACCTCTCTCACGGCGGCGGGTACTGGTGCGGTATGGGCTTCGCCCGCGATTTCGGCGGCCACAACCAACGCCTGATCGCCCGCAAAGCCTTCTACGGCGGCGAGCGTACCGAGCCGCTGTTTCAGCGTTTCGGCTGCGGCTGGGGCTGCCACTACTCGGTCGGCTTCTGCTTCGACGACCGCGGCAACAGCACCTACGAGGGCACCATCATGGGCAGCGGCATGGGCTGGGACTGCTCGATGGGCGCGCTGTGCGTTTTCGGCGGCAAGGACAGTTTCGAGGCCGCCGGCGGCTTGACGCAGGGCACCGGGGCGCAGGCCAGCCTGGGCATCCTCTTCCACTATGGCGACGATTCCGTCTACAAGGGCTATGGCCAAGGCTATGCCTCGCCGGACATTAGCTATCACGACTTGCCGGGTTGCGGGGGCAACTTCAGTTTCCTAATCAATTACGGCGGCAATAGCACGTTCGGCTGCGGCGCCAAGAGCCACTGTTACCTGCAGCGGGGCGCCGCCGGCGGCTTTCTCATCGATCGCCCC
>CAYYBU010000365.1:0-4321 GCA_964469945.1 uncultured Planctomycetaceae bacterium | reverse complement strand
TACAATGACGCTTTCATCGTCGATTGCGGTAGTTAATTGTCTTCCGACGCCTAAGCCTTGAATGCGGGTGGAACGAAGTGTTGGCCGGCCCACAGCACGGGCACGGCCATTGGCATCCGCCGCCGCGATGAAGCACTGCTGGACAAGCCAGCAGCGGCACTCCCGCGACCGTCGCATTCACGTAGATGAGCTCAGACGGCCGATTCCATCGAGGCCATGGCGGGCAACTCCACTACAAGCGATGGCGAGATGGCCGCGACCAAAGGCTTCTCGTAGCCGAGGTTCTTGATCACCTCGAGCACCTCGCTGCAGGTGGGAAACATCCGCCCGCTGCGCCGCTTGTAATCGTCCAAGGCGCTCATGAATTCAATTTCCTCGGGCGTGTAGTCGCGCTCGCAGGTGGTGGGGTCGATCTGACGGCGCCGATTGACCTTGACGCGGCGCTCCAACTGGCGGCGCTCGACGGCCACCGGCGCTTCCTTCTTTCGCCGCTCGCTCGGCTGGCGGCGGTCTTTATGGGAGCGAGCATCGATGCTGACGATCGTTTCGCTCACGGCGGGCGATTCAGCGCCGCGCTCGTCGATGGTCCGCTTGGCACGGACGGTCGATTTTTTGTCTTGGTTCGCCTTGCCACTGGTCTTTTTGCTAGCCACGGACTCGATCCTCCGAAGGGATGCCCACTGTAACTTAGATAGAATACATCGGCGTTGACAAAAAGCATCGGAAGAACGGCTAGGCAAGATTGATTGTCTGGGGAAAATTGCGCGTGGTGACAGCCTGCGCGGAAAGTAAGGTTATTGCCGTTTGCGCAAAGATACCGGCTTTAGCGGCGACAACGGAAAACGGGGGTCCACGAAAGTCACGAAAGAGAACGAGAGAGTGGCGGAGTTCGTGACTTTCGTTGTGCCAAGAGCGGGGCGAGCCGGGCCGGCCTACTCGCCGACCTACTCGCGGACATCGCGGCAGATGTCGCGAAGCTCGCCCAGAGAAACGTCTTCCAAGCGTTTGCCGCGCTGGTCGAGGTGCTCGTTGATCTTGACGGCCGTCTCCTGCATGACGGCATGGGTTTCCTGGCTGCCGCCGCAGAGCAGGAAGTTCTTCCCCCGCGTCAGCCGGGTCTGGCCGTCTTCGTGGTCAAAGGCCACTCCCAGCAGGGCGGCCGTTTTCTTGGGCTGCTTGGCTGCTTTCACGGCTTGCGGTGGAAGAACTGCTTGAGCATGTCGGCGGCCGCCTCGCGGCTGCTCCCGCTGGTCACCTTCTTTTCCGGCTGGAAACGCTCGAACAACGACTGCGGTTTCTTCTTGGCGTCGGCGGCGGGCTTTTCCGCGGCGGGAACTTTCTCGGCCGCGGCCCCTGCGTTGGGCGTTGCCGGCAAGGTGAGCGTGTCGCTGGTATGCTGGCCGGCGAGCGTTTCTTCTTCGGCTTCGGCTTCGTCATCCTCGTCGTCGAGCCAGTTGCTGACGTCCAAGTCTTCGCCCGTACCCGTCTGGACGACCCGCTCGGCCGCTTCGGTGATGTTGTGGACTTTGGGCTTCTTCTTCCCGCTGACGTTGACGATCAACTGCACCTCGAATTCCAACGGACCGACCTGGAGGTGATCGCCGGCCTTCAATTCATGATCGCCCTGGACGCGTTGGCCGTTGACGAAGGTGCCGTTTTTGCTCTTGAAATCGCGGACGGTCACCACGCCATCTTCCACCAGGATGGCACAGTGGTGGCGGCTGACCCGCTCGCTTTGCGGCCGCAACTGGCAATCGTCCTTCCGTCCAATAACGAACTTAGACCCGGGCACCGGGATGGCCTGCCCGGGCCGCTTACCGCCGACGACGATCAAATTCACTTCCATGACATTCCCCCAATCAGGGAGAACTGTTACATCCCATCGGGGGATTTTTGTCTGTCATCTCCACTTAAATTCAATGTAGCAAGCGTGCCCGGCAAAGTCAAAGCGAATCGGGCACGCACACATGGGTTCCGGATTCTAGCCGCGGATGAACGCGGATGAAGACAAACCCGCATGAAAAATGGTCGTGTTCTAAATCGAGTTGCGTGATTCCAGGAAGGTTGCAAGCGAACCGTGTAGGGAACGCCCTCCGTGGCGTTCCGGGCGCATCGCTGAGACGGAACGCCACGGAGGGCGTTCCCTACAGCCATTCTTCCTGGAATCACGCACCGCTATTTAGGGCCCGCGACGCTCGGTCCAGTCGGCCGCGCTGTAGCGACCTTCGGCCAGGGCCGCGGCCTGCCGCTCCTCGGCGGGCGAGCGCGGACCGGGGACCCAGGCGACGGCCAGGCGGGCCGCCAGTTTCACCAACCAAACCGCGACCAGGTCGTCCACGGCCGGCGTCACGGGGGCCACGTCTTCCAGAGCGGCCAGTTCGGGGGCAGCCGCCGAGCGCCGCAGGATGACGCTGCCGTGCTGGAGCACCGCGCCGCGGCGGCGGCGCTGGGCACTGCCGGCGATCTTGGTCTGCCCCACCACCACGTCGCCGAAGGCCCGCCGCTGGAAACACAACAGCGGCTCGGGGGGCGGTGCCCGGTCCCCGGCGGCCCCGGGCTCGCAGAGGGCGGCCGCGATGCCGAATTCCGCCAGCGCCACAATCAAACTCTCGTGGGCCGCCCGATAGAGCAGATCGCGCGCGGCGCTCAGCGGATGGCCGGCGGGCACGACCAGGCTGTAGGTCAACTCGGCGTCGTGCAGGATCGCGCCGCCGCCGGTCAGTCGCCGTACCACTGGGCAGTTGCGGCTCGCGGGATGCTGCCAGCGCTCGTGGTATTCTTGAAAATAGCCCAGCGACAGCGTCGGTTCCTGCCAACGATAAAAACGCCAGCAACAGCCGCCCCGTTCGGCCGCCCACTGCAAGAGCATTTCATCGACGGCCATGTTCCACGGCCCCGGCCCCGGCGGATCGATCAGCAGACGTGCAGGAATGCTTTTGGCCACAGAAGGGGAAGACAAAAAAAGGATTAGCCACAGAGGACACAGAGAGCACAGAGAATTTAGGAGGAGCTACATGGAAATTCGTTGGATGCCGTCCACCAGACGGGCGACGTTGAAGTTGATCAAGAGACCGCGTTTGAGGCTGGTTGTCTTGAGGTAAGATAGGACTTGCGCGGTGACGACCTCGGGAAGGCTCGACACGACCTTCAGCTCGACGACGACCTCGTCCGCAACCACCAAGTCGATGCGCTGTCCCTTGATACAATGTCCTTTGTAGATCACATCGACTTCAACTTGCCGGGCGAAGGGGATGCCGCGCAACTGGAGTTCGACGCAGAGGGCCGCTTCGTAGATCGATTCCAAGAGTCCCGGCCCGAGGTGTCGATGTACTTCGATGGCCGCGCCGATGATTTTCTGCGTCAATTCGTCGCTCATGGTCGTACTCCCCTCCAAAAAAGAAAAAAGATGGGCCACAGAAGACGAAAAGGATTAGCCACAGAGGACACAGAGAGCACAGAGAAAGAGTTGTCGAAAAACGCCGAAGGCGTTTCTAATTGCAAAAATCCCTATTCCGGAGGTCCCCTTTTTTGTCTTTCCTTCTTCCCTTCTTTCTTCCTTCTTCTTTCCTCTTCTTCCTCTGTGCTCTCTGTGTCCTCTGTGGCTAATCCTTTTTTTCCTTTTCCTTTTTCCATCTGAGTATCGGCTGCCGGGCGGCCCGAACCTCGTCGGGACGGCTGATCGAGGTCGTGTGCGGCGCTTCGTGCAACGTGTCGGGGGCTTCCTCGGTGATGCGGAACAGCACCTCGGCGAAGGCGTCCAGCGTGGCCTTGCTCTCCGTCTCGGTGGGCTCGATCATGACGGCTTCCTTGACGATCAAGGGGAAGTAGACCGTGGGGGCGTGGAAGCCGTAATCCAGCAGTCGCTTGGCGATATCCATCGCCGCGATGCCGCGATCCGCCTTCAGCCGGGCCGCCGAGGCCACGAACTCGTGCATGCAGCGGTCGCCGTGCGGCACCGGCAGGATGTGTTTCACCCGGGCCAGCAGATAGTTGGCGTTGAGCACGGCGTTTTCGGCGATGCGGCGCAGGCCGTCCGGCCCGTGGGTGAGAATATAACAAACCATGCGGACCAACACGCCCGTGTTGCCGAAGAAACTCCGCACGCGGCCGATCGATTGGGGCCGCTCGTAGTCGAGGGCATAGTCGCCGGCGACAGTGCGCACGACCAGCGGCACGGGTAGATAGGGGGCCAGCTTGCTGCTGACGGCGATCGGTCCGGCGCCGGGGCCGCCGCCGCCGTGGGGGCCGCTGAAGGTCTTGTGCGGATTGAAGTGCATCAGGTCGGCGCCGAAATCGCCCGGCCGCGCGATGCCCAAGATGG
>CAYYBU010000364.1:0-4326 GCA_964469945.1 uncultured Planctomycetaceae bacterium | reverse complement strand
GCTTTGCCAGGATCTCCAGGGCCTTGCGGTTGTTCTCCGCCGGCTCGGGATCGCGGCCCGCCGAGCGGCGCGACCCGCGCCGGCCGCCGTAGCCGTTCACGGGACGGGTGGGGACTGGTCCGTTTTTCGGCTCCTCGGCACGATTGGCCACTTGGGCGTGGTCCGAAAACATGGACCTGTCCCCTTCTTCCCCCGATGAACGATTACGGCCGCCCCCCGCGCCGGGCCGGCCCGGGCCGCGACCACCAGCAGCCGTGCTCAGGTAGCTATAGGTCTTGGCCAACTCGAAGCGACTTTCCGCCAGCGCGGCCACGGCCGGCGGCTCTTTGCTCAAGGTCTCCTGGGCCAACAGATGGGCCTGCCGGGCCTCGGCCCAGCGGCCCGTGTCTTGATAGACCACGCCCAACTCATTGTGGATTGCCGCAATGGTCGTCAGATGCTCCGCGCTGCCCGGAGCAGCGGCGCTGGCCGGCGACGGCGACGCGGTGCTGATGGCTTGATACGTGGCCAGGGCATGGCGGTAGGCCGTTTCCGCCTTGTCGTATTGACCCAACCGCCGCTGAATGTCGCCCACGCGCCGGTAGGCCCGAGCAGTCTCCCGCCGCAGTTTCACGTCGGCCTGGTTCTCTTCGGTGAACTGGTCGTAGAACTTCAACATGCTCTCCAGCAGCGCGGCGTCCTTGTCGGTGACCATAGTCTGCCAGGTGGGTTCCGGCAAGGCATCGTCGGCGTCTTCTTCCTCTTCGTCGCCGTTGTCCTCTTGGGGCGGCCGGGCGGCCGGCACGGCGGCCAGCTTGCTGAAGATGTCTTCGAAGGCCTTGGTGGCCAGGTGGAGGTTGGTTTCCGCCCGCTCGCGCTCCGCCCGGGTGCGCGTGCGTTCCGCCTCGGCCCGCTCGCGCTGCTCCGATTCCCGCGCCAAGGCGCGATCCACGTGGACATAACCCGCCGAGGCCACCACGGCAACGGTCAGCAGCAAGGCCAAGGCGGTGCCGGACAGCGCCGCCACGGCCCGGTTGCGGCGGCACCAGCGCCACAGCCGGCCGGCGGGCGTGACGCGGCGGGCGCGGATCGGGCGGTCTTCGAGAAAGCATCGCAGATCGGCCGCCAACTCGCCCGCCGTCTGATAGCGATGGCCGGGATGGCAGGCCATGGCCTTGACGACGATCGTCTCCAGGTCCAAGGGGATGGCCGCATTGAGCTTCCGCGGCCGCGGCGGCTCCTGCTGCGTCATCTGCCGGATCAAGCGGTGGCGGTCCTTCTCGTCGAACGCCGGCCGCAGCGTGAGCAACTCGTAGAGCGTCAAGCCGAGGTTGTAAACGTCGCTGCGGGCGTCGGCCTTGCCCTCGAACTGCTCGGGGGCCATGTAGCGGAGAGTCCCCACCATGTCGCCGGAGTGCGTCAGGTCTTCCAGGTCGCCCAGCTTGGCCAGACCGAAGTCGGCGATCCACACCGTGCCGCGGTTGTCCAGCAGCAGGTTGGCCGGCTTGATGTCGCGATGCAAGGTTCCTTGTCGATGGGCATATTCCAGGGCGTCAGCCACCTGGATGCCCAGCCGCGCCACACTGCGCCAGTAGCGATAGCCGGCCGGCGGGGAGGCCGGCGCCGCGGCCGCCTCCTTGGGCTCGCACAAGCCGACGTCGGTCGTCAGGCTGTCGGTCGCCGCAGGACTGGCCAACAACATGTGGGCCGCCTGCGAAGCCGAGAACGTCCCGGCCCAGGAGGCGGCTTCCTCCTGCCCGGCGGTCTCGCTGTCCGGGGGAAGCGCCGGCAGGCGTCTCTCGTGCGAAGCGCCCGAACTGCCGGTCCCCAGGCTCAAGGCCCCCAACACGCGGTCCAGCCCCTGGCCGGGAATGTATTGCATCACGTAGTAATGGATGCCATCCTGCTCGCCGACGCCGAAGACCGGCACGATGTTGGTATGGTGCAACCGGGCGGCCGCCTGGGCCTCGCGAAGGAATCGCCGCAGCCGCGTGGGCGAGGCCACGCAAGCCGCCGGCAACACCTTCACGGCCACGTGGCGTCCCAACGACTGCTGTTCGGCTTCGTAGACGATGCCCATGCCGCCGCGGCCGATCTCCCGCAAGATGCGGAAATCGCCCAGCCGCTCCAGCAGCTTTCCCGGCCGCACCGCCCCCAGCGGGCTACCCAGCACGTGCGAACTGGTCGAACTGGGCTTCATCTCCTCCATCAACAGCAGCGCGGGGAACAACTCGCGGATCCGGCCGGCCAGGTGCGGGTGCCGCTCGGCATACTCGCCGATCGACACCCCCTCGCCTTGGCGGCGACGCGCGAGGAACTCTTCGGCCAATTCCTCGACGGGGTCGCGGTCCAGATCCGCATCCACTTCGGCGTCGTCGCGGCAATCGTTACTCATCGTGCCACTCGTCGTGCAGCAATCCGGGCGCTTTCCGCAACTCTCTTCGCAGGCGCTCCAGGGCGCGGATGTAGCGTTTGCTGGCCGCGGCGGTCGTGATGCCCAATTCCTCGGCGGCCTCCTGGTTGGTGAGTTCTTCGTAGTGCCGCAGGGCGAGAATCTCGCGGTCCAACGGCTCCAGGCCATCGACCGTCTGCTGCAGGCAGACTTGCAGTTCCAGGCGCACCGCCGCCATGCTCGGCGAGGTCATCTGCCCCAACAGGCCGCACGAGAGCGACATCGAATCGGCGTCGGGCATGGCCGGCCGGTGCAGGGTCACCTCTTGCCGCGCGTCGCGCTTCTGCGCCCCCAGATGCTTACGGTGAATGGCCATCAGCCGTTGGCCGGTAAGAAACCGCAGCCATAAGAATAATGACATGGGCGGATCGGCCAGATAGTTGGCCAACTGCCGCGAGGCATCGAGGAAGGTCTCCTGCAAGACGTCCGACGCATCGACCCGCCCCACGACGCGGCGGTCCATGCGCAATTGCACCATGCGACGAAGCCGCTCGCGGTGGCCCATGAAGACCTCCGCCAGGGCGGCCTGTCCGCCACGCTGGACCGCTTCGATCCCCGAGAGCGCTTCGGTCCCGCGGACTGCCGCGGTCCCCGCGTGTGACGACGACTCGGGCGTGTCACGTACTGTCTGCGTCATACTCATTCAACCACGCAAAGCGGCTTCTGTTGCGGAAGGCTCGCCCGTCTTAGCCTCGATTGCCGAGAGACTCCGCGCGCCCAAATGGGTGGGCAGTGCCCACGCTACGCGAGCCTTGCCTAACCTACGTAAACCTTCCCAACCGCGACTCCAGCGGCGATGCCTCGCAGCGGACTGGGAAAGCAGCATTGAAATCATTATAACGTGTCTCCGCCCGGTCCGGTTGTGCAAATTAGAAGATCGGAGTACTAGTTAGCGATTCAACCCCCGCGAGACCCCGTCGTAATAGGGGTGCGCAAATCTACAGGAGGTCTGTTTTATGGGACGGCGTTTGTTGACAAGTGTAGTGCTGTTGGGCCTGTTTGCCTGGCTGGGTGGCCCGGCGGCCCAAACGGTTTTTGCGCAGCAGAAACCAGACGCGAAGAAGGCCGCCACGAAGAAGGTCGATACGGCCAAGGCGAAAACCGCCAAGCCCGTAGCGGCCAAGTGCGATGCCAAGCAGTGTCCGGCCAGCGGTCACAAGGCTGGCGGCCCTGCTCACCATGGGCATCATAAGCACCATGGCCATCACGGCAAGCCCGGAGCCAAGTGCCATAAGTGCCATCATGGCCATCATGGTCATCACGGCAAGGCCTGCGGACACGGCCATAAAGGCCACAAGGGTCATGGCCACAAGGGTTGGCAAGGTCATAAGGGATGCCAGTGCCACCACGGCCATCACGGTCATCATGGCAAGACCTGCGGACACGGCCAAAAAGGCCACAAGGGTCATGGCCACAAGGGTTGGCAGGGCCATAAGGGATGCCAGTGCCACCACGGCCATCACGGTCATCACGGCAAGGCGTTCGGACACGGCCATAAAGGCCACAAGGGTCATGGCCACAAGGGTCATGGTCACAAGGGTCATGGTCACAGGGGTCATGGTCACAAGGGTCATGGCCACAAGGGTCATGGCCACAAGGGCTGGCAAGGCCATAAGGGATGCCAGTGCCACCACGGCCATCATGGTCATCACGGCAAGGCGTTCGGACACGGCCATAAAGGCCACAAGGGTCATGGTCACCACCACGGCCATAAGGGCCATCATCACCCCGGCTTTGGCGGCCACAAGGGTTGCCCGTTCGGCGGCCCGCATCCGTTCGGTGGTCCGAAACCTTTCGGCCCTGGCGGCCCTCATCCCTTCGGCGGCCCGAGACCTTTCGGTCCTGGCGGCCCGCAGCCCTTCGGCGGCCCGCAGCCCTTCGGCCCTGGCGGCCCT
>CAYYBU010000363.1:0-4326 GCA_964469945.1 uncultured Planctomycetaceae bacterium | reverse complement strand
GCCCGCCGACACCTGCTCGCGTTTGAAGAACATGGAATCCTGCGGCCCGATTTGTGGGGCCTGATAGACGGTGCGTCCGAAGGCGAAGAAGTACGGCGCCGCCTCTTCCGGCAGCCGCAACTGGAAGTTGCCTTCCAATTGCCGCGGCTGGTCGTTGAAGTAATACAGATCCAGCACGACCCGGGCGCGGAAGCCATCGACGCGCACATCGACCTGCATCCCCCGCAGCGGCAGTTCCTCGTTATCGCCGACCATCAGCCGCGACGTGTTGGGCACCAGCCCCGACGGCTTCCATGTCTCGATGTGTTTTGGACGAGTGGGGTTCTTACCGTCGCCAGACATCTCCGAGTAGGACTGAAGCTTGCTCATCGCGGCGGCCAACTGTTCGGATCGTTTGGTGCCGCCGCCACTGGCCAGCATGGCCTTGCGGTGTCCGCTACCGCGGACGCCGAAACCTTGCCCGCCGGTGCCCAAGCCCATACCACCACCGTTGCCAATAGCGCGGGCGCGCGGGCTAGAGCTCATCCCATTGAAGCCGCCAGGGCCGCCCAGGGAATCCTTGGAATCGCTGGCGGTGCCGCCTCCCTTGTGTTCAAAGATTCCGCCGTCATCGCTGTATTGCTCACCCTGCTCCCTTTGCCCCGGCTTCTCCAGAGTCAGCGGGCTAGTATCTTGGAAAGTCGGTTCCTTCGGTGGCTCGCCGACCTCGAACTTTTCCAGGGGTGGCGGCTCGGTAGCAGGCATTGCTCGGGACTTCGCTGCATCGCTGGGCGGGATACCGTAGTTGGGGTACGCACCTTCTACCGATTGCTTCCCTTCCGCGCCATGAATTGCCGACCCCATTACCCCGGAGGGCATGGGATGGGAAGCGTCGGCTGCTGGAGACGCTGAGCCTGTAGCGGCGACGTTGCGAGCCGCCCGAATCGCGTTCCGCGACGCCAGGAAGAAATACGCAGGCACGGCTGCCAGCAGCAGCGTGGCAGCCACCAGCGGGATTGCCCACCGGGACCGGCCGCGTGGTCCAGGTGCCACTGCTGGCTTGTCCAGCAGTGTTGAACTATCACCAGGCAAAGCACTGCTGGACGAGCCAGCAGTGGCACCCTGTAACTCCTGCAAGCGGCGTTCGACCGCCTTGCGCAGCTCGGCGGATCGCTCCGGCAGCGGCGCCTGTTGGGCCGCCTTGCGAAGCTGAGCCGCCAGGGCCTGCTCGATCCGGACCGTCTCGCGGGCCTTGGCCGAGGCCGACAACTCGGCTTCGACTTCCGCCCGCTCCGGCGGATCAACTTGACCCAGGGCATGGGCGGTCAGCCGCGCGGCGCGGCGGGAATCTTCACCATTCGGATTGCTCATATTCATGTCAGCACCTTGCAATGTTGACGCAGTTGTTCGATCGCTCGATGAACCAATACACGGACGTTTCCCTCGCTGTGGCCGGCAATCTGGGCAATCTGGCGATAGGAAAAGCCTTCGCTCCACAGATCGATCGCCTCGCGTTGGCTGGCGGGGAGCTGGGCAACCAGCCGGGTGAGACAACTGGCCATGTCCTGCTGCTCGGCCAGGGCGGCCGGATCGGGCTCCCGACCGACAGCGCCGGCCAACTCGGCCTCGGCGGCCGTGGGCAGCTTCTGACGACCGCGGATCAGATCCAGGGCCTTGTTGCGGCAGACCGTATAGAGCCATTGGGCCTCGCGGCCTTCGAGCTCCTCCGGCGACTGTTCGCAAAGTTGCAAAAACGCATGTTGGACGGCCTCGCGGGCCGAATCTTCCTCCCCCAGGAGGCGGAGGGTGTAGCGCGTCAACGGGGCCTCATGCCGCTCCAATGCCGCCAGCACCCATTGCCGCCGCGCTGTCGTAGTTGCCATGTCTTGCTCCCTGTGCCAGCACGCTGCCAAGAGGATAACGCAGCCGGGTGCGATTCGTTACAAAAGATTATTCTAGCAAAACGGGGATGTTTATTGCCGCGGGCCCATCTGCTAACATGGAAGCACGGTTGCCGCTCGGAGCGTATCCGCGCGGAGTCTCCACGTCGATCGAACCCAAGCGAAGGAGCCATGTCATGTTGGCGAAACACGTCATTTTCGGGATCCACGTCAACGATCGCGTCCGCGAGGTGCCGGACGTGCAGAAAATGCTCACGCAATATGGCTGCCAGATCAAAACCCGTATCGGTCTGCACCACGTGGAAGAGAATCTCTGCTCTCCGCGCGGGCTGATCCTATTGGAGATGGTGGGCGACGAAGGTCTCTGCAACGAGTTGGCCGAGCGGCTGGGGGCCATCGAGGGGGTGGAAGTGCAACGGATGGTGTTCGACCATCCGGCATGATCGGCGGCTGCGGGAGATCCCGGCGACTGATTTGCGGCCATGCCCCAGGGGAACAGGATCATGCCCATGACGAATTCGAGGGACACACGTAGACTTTCGACGGCCCTTCTGTTTAGGACCCGCGTCGGAATAAGTTGAGCAACTATGGGAAGGCAAACAAGCGCAGCGCCGTTTGCCTTTCCATTGCGTCTTGAACGAGCCAGATTGGCCATGTGACAGTTTTTCCGTGATTCCTTTATGGAAGCAAAGGCGACCGCCGAAGTCTGTACGGCTGGTGTGTTTGCCCGTCGGTCGCCTTTGCTTCAATAAAATTGCTCAACTTATTCTGACGCGGGTCCTTACCGCTATGCTGGCCGCTTGGGCCGGGGCGAGTGTCCGGGCTGCCGAGTGTATTTGGATCGAGGGCGAGTCGCCGCAATCGCAGACCATGACGCGCCACCCCTGGTGGTACGACAAGGTGAAGAGGGACCAGCTTTCCGGCGGCGACTTCATCAGCAACTGGACCGACAAGCATCCCGGCGAAGCAACCTATGCGTTTCGCGCCAACGTCGGGGGCCAACACGTTTTCTGGGTCCGCGCCAACCCGGTGGCCACGAAGCTTTCCTACCAACTCGATGGCGGCCCCTGGCAACTGATCGACATGAAGTCGCCCCAGGAGAATATCAACATCGCCGACGACGGCAAGATCGACCTGCGGTTCATTGCCTGGATCAAGGTGGGTACGGTCAAGCTCGCCAAGGGCGCCCATCGCATCAAGTTCAAGATGCACAGCGACAATAACAATCACGGCATGCTCGACTGTTTCGTGTTTGCCAGCGGACCGTTCACGCCCGAGGGCACACGCAAGCCCGGCGAGAAATCCGATGCCAGTGAAGTCGCCGCCGCGGGCCGCTGGGCGTTCTGGCCGCCGCGCGACGAGTTCAGTCCGCAGTCGCTGCTCGATCTGCGCAAGCTCAACGAGAAGTTTGCCGGCGCGCACGGTTTCGTCACCCGGAGCAAAGACGGCAACGATTTTGCCTTCGCCGACGGGACGCCCGCGCGATTCTGGGCGGTCAACGACGCGGCATTCGACAAGGACCTTCCCCGCCATGCCCGCTTTCTTGCCAAGCGCGGCATCAACATGGTGCGCTTTCACAGCAACATCACCCCCACCGGCAGCGATCTGCTGGGCATCGACCAGGCCGACCGCGACCATCTCTGGAAGGGCCTGGCGGCGATGAAGCAGGCGGGCATTTACGTCACCTACTCGCCCTATTGGGCCGGACCCGTTCGGGTGAAGCCATCGATGGGCGTGCTCGATACGGGCGGCGGAGGCAATTGGGGCCTGCTGTTCTTCGACAAGAAACTTCAGGCGGCCTACAAGCATTGGCTGAAGCGGGTGCTCACGGAGAAGAACTCCTACACCGGCATCCCCCTGGCGCAAGACCCGGCGCTGGCGATCATTCAGATTCAGAATGAAGACTCGCTGTTGTTCTGGACGAGCCAGGGCATCAAGGGCGCGGCGAAGCAGGAACTCCGCCGGCAATTCGGCGCGTTCCTCGCCCAGAAATACGGCTCGCTGGAGAAGGCCCGACAGGCGTGGGGCGGCGCGGCGCCCTCCGCGGATCAGGACGGCCCCGACAACTTTGCCCACGGCGAAGCAGCGCTGTACATCATCTGGGAATTGACGCAGCACCGCGGCAATCGGGGCCAGCAGCAGCGCTGCGCCGACCAGATGCAGTTCTTCACCGAGACGATGTACGCATTCAACAAGACGATCGGCGATTACCTCAAGAAGGACCTCGGCTGCCGGCAACTGGTCAATGCGGGCAACTGGCGGACCGCCGACAACGTGACCATGCTCGATGCCGAGCGGTGGTCCTACTCGGCCAACGAGGTGATGGCAGTCAACCGCTACTACGGCGGCGCCCACGAGGGGCAAAACAACGGCTGGGCCATCGTCAACGGTGACCGTTTCACCGACGAGAGCGTCCTGCTCCATCCGCGCGAGTTGCCGCTGACGC
>CAYYBU010000362.1:0-4327 GCA_964469945.1 uncultured Planctomycetaceae bacterium | reverse complement strand
GTCTGCACGCGGGCGTGCCGTTTTTGCAGCGTGCCGAAGGGCAGGCCGCAGCCGCCCGATGCCGACGAACCGCGACGTGTGGCCGCGGCGGCCGCCCGACTGGGACTTTCGCACGTGGTCATCACCTGCGTCACCCGCGACGACCTGCCCGACGGCGGCGCCGGCCACTTCGTCGAGACCATCGCCGAGTTGCGCCGGGCCACCACGGCCACCATCGAAGTGCTCCCCTCCGACTTCGCCGGCAACGCGGCCGCGGTGGATCAGCTTCTAGCCGCCGGGCCGCAGGTCTACAATCACAATACGGAAACAGTGCCGCGGCTCTACGGGGCCGTTCGTGGTCGCCGGGCCGATTATCGCTGGACGTTGGCCATGTTCCGCCGCATCGCCCGGCAGGCACCGGCGGTCAAGCTCAAGACGGGCCTGATGCTGGGATTGGGCGAAACGACCACCGAACTGCTCGACACGCTGGCTGAACTGTTGGCGGCCGGCTGCCGACTGCTCACCTTGGGACAATACTTGCAGCCCTCCAACGGCCAAATGCCGGTGGTTCGCTACGTGCCGCCAGAGGAATTCGAGCAGTTGGGCGAGGCGGCCCGGCACATGGGTTTCCTGCAAGTGGCCAGCGGACCGCTGGTGCGCTCGAGCTATCACGCGCGGGAAATGGCGGCCGCCGGTTCGGCAACATAGGGCTTACGCCATCGGCACAGCACGGCCGAAGGGGACAGTCCCCGAAGCCCGGCCATCATCCGTTTTGCCCCAAGAAAAATCCCATCAGCTTCCAGCCTTGCTCGAACACCAGCGTCGAACGAGCGGCGGTCGGGTCGTCGTACCGCGTGCCGCCGTCGGCGCGGATGTCGCTGCCGGCCAGCGCGAAGGGCACGAAACCGTGACTGTGGGTCTTGGTGCGCAGCGGCGTCGGATGGTCGGGGGTGACCAGAATGCGATACTCGCCCTGCGCTCGCAACGCCTGGAACAGTGGGCCGACGATGTGCCGGTCGATCTCTTCCAGGGCCTTGATCTTGGCCGGCGCATCGCCCTCGTGCGAGGCTTCGTCGGTGGCTTCGACGTGGACGCAAACCAGGTCCACGCTCTTGAGGGCCTCGACCGCATAGCGCCCCTTGGCCGCGTAGTCGGTGTCAGTATAGCCGGTGGCGCCGGGGACCTCGATCCGCTGCCAGCCGATGAGTTGGGCCAGGCCGCGGAGCAAGTCCACGGCCGTAATCATGGCGCCCTGCTTGCCATAGAGTTGGGCGAAGGGCGTCAGCCGCGGCGTGCTGCCCAGGCCCCAGAGCCAGATGTTCGTGGCCGGCAGCTTGCCCTGTCGGCGGCGCTGCAGGTTGACCGGATGCTCGGCGAACAGCGTCATGCTGTCGCTCATCAATTGGTTGAGCAGGCCGCTGCCCGGCCCGCGGGGATAGCCGTCCAGCACCGACTGATCCGTCAGGTCGTGGGGCGGAGTGGTCCGCGTATCGACCGAAAACGGCGCTGGCCGCCCCGTGCCGCGGAACACCAGCAGATTGCGATAACTGACCCCCGGATAGAACTGCCATTGCGCGCTGCCCAGCTTTTCCTGGGCGCTATGCAGCAGTTCGGTGGCCTCCGCGGTCGCGATGTGCCCGGCCGTGAAGTCGCGCATTACCTGATCTTCGATGCTGACCAGGTTACAGCGGATGGCCCAATCCTCGGGGCCCAACTCGATCCCCTGCGCGGCGGCCTCCAGCGGCGCGCGGCCGGTGAAGTGCTCCAAGGGGTTGTAGCCCAACAGGCTGAGGTTGGCCACGTCGGAGCCGGCCGGCAGGCTCTCGGGGGTGTTGTTGGCGCGGCCCACGACGCCCGCCGCCGCCACGGCATCCATGGCCGGCAGCCGGGCCGCCTCCAGCGGCGTCTTGCCGCCCAGCGATTCTTGCGGCTCGTCGGCGCATCCGTCGGGAATGATGATGGCGTATTTCATGGGCCTTAGTCCCTCACCCGCATACGGACGCTGCCCGGATGGACCGAGGAGAGCACGCCGATGTTTTCCATCGCCCGCCGCATGGCGCCTTCGGTGGCGGAATGCGTCATGAAGACCAGGGGGACCACGCCACGAGATTCTTCCGCGGTTTCGTGTTGGATCAAGGAAGCAATGGAAATATCGTGCCGCCCCAGAATGCCGGCCATCTCGGCCATCACGCCGGGACGGTCGTCCACGTTGAAGCGCAGATAGAAGCGGCCGGGCACTTTCTCCGGATCGCGCAGCGCCACCGGCGGCTTTTCGCACTGGTTGGACCAGAGATTCAGCGTGCGGAAGGTGATCGCCGTACGGCCGATGACGGTATCCATCAGGTCGGCGACCACGGCCGAGGCGGTGGGCATTTGCCCGGCGCCGAGGCCGTGGAAGAAGACGCGGCCCACCGCGTCGCCCACCACGCGGACGGCGTTGTAGGCCCCGCTAACCTGCGCCAGCGGCGAGCGGTGCCGCACCAGCGTGGGCGAAACGTGCAATTCCAGCCCCTCGGGCACCAACTCGGCGACCGCCAGCAGCTTGATGCTATAGCCCAACTCTTTGGCATAGCGCATGTCGGCCAGGTCCACCTTGTCGATGCCCGTACGGGGGATGTCGCGCCAGCGGACGCGGGCGCCGAACGCCAGGTGCGCCAAGATGGCCAACTTCTGGGCCGCGTCGCTGCCGTCCACATCCATGGCCGGATTGGCCTCGGCGTAGCCCAATTGCTGGGCCTCGGCCACGGAGGCCGCGTAATCCGACCCTTGATCTTCCATCTGGGTCAGAATGAAGTTGCTGGTGCCGTTGAGAATGGCGTGGATCGACTGGATTTGATTGGCCCGCAGCGACTGGCTGATGGCGGCGATGATGGGGATGCCGCCGCCGACGGCCGCCTCGAAGGCGATGGAACGTCCCAGTTGGCGGGCACGGTCGAACAGTTCCGGACCGTGTTCGGCCAGCAACGCCTTGTTGGCCGTGATCACGTCCTTGCCGCTTTCCAGCACCTTGAGCATGATCGTTCGATCCGGCTCCAGGCCGCCGACCAATTGCACCACCGCGACAATCTCTTTATTGTCCAATACCTTGGAGAGGTCGTTGGTTAACATCCCGGGGGGCAGGGCGACATTGCGCGGCCGGCCCAGGTCCGGATCGACCACCTGCACCAACTCCAACCGTTGTCCGGCGTGCCGGGCGATGCGGTCGCCACATTCCAACAGCAATCGCGCGACTCCCGAACCGATGGTTCCGAAGCCGATAATGGCAACCTTGGACGTTTTCATGACAGCAATTCCTGGAGGTCCGGCGGCAAAAAGGTCAATCTTAGGTCAGCTTAGGGGGAAGCGTCAAGGCAGAGCGCCCAGGACGAGGCCGGGGTCCGGTCCATTTTTCGGCTGGAAAGCCCGGATGTTCGGACAAGACGTCGTCCGAAAACATGGACCTGACCCCTTCTGCGACTCCCCAGCCTGCCTGCCCCCGCCTTGCAGAAACCGGCAAAACCGACATACTGATACCAATCATAAACAGCCCCCAACAAAGAGGAACGGTCCTTTGGAAACGACGGCCCTGGAGTTTTTCAAGAATATTCTGGCGACCCCAAGCCCTTCCGGCTATGAAAGCAGCGTGCAACAGGTGGTCCGCGATTATGTGGCCCCTTTCGCCGACGAAATCAGCACGGATCTCCACGGCAATGTCATCATGGCGCGCAACCCGGGCACGCCGCTGCGCGTCATGTTGGCGGGCCATTGCGACCAGATCGGCCTGATCGTCCAGCACATTGACGACGATGGGTTCCTCTATGTCCAGCCCATTGGGGGATGGGACCCCGAGGTGCTCATCGGCCAGCGCATGACCGTGTGGACCAGCGGCGGCCCGCTGCCGGGCGTAATCGCACGGAAACCGATCCACCTCCTCACCGAGGAGGAACGCAAGCAGGTGCCCAAGATGAAGGATCTCTGGCTCGACATCGGGGCCACCGACAAAGAGGACGCTCAGAAAGCGGTCCGCATCGGCGACGCCGTGACCGTCGAGCTTCAATATCGAGAGGTCCGCAATGGCAGGGTCGTGTCGGCGGCCATGGACGACAAGGCCGGCCTGTGGGTCGTGGTCGAGGCCCTGCGGCGGGTCGATCGCGCGAAACTGCGTTGCAGCCTCTATACCGTCTCCACAGTCCAAGAGGAGCTCGGCCTGCGCGGGGCGCGCACCAGCGCTTATGGCGTCGATCCGCAGATCGGCGTGGCCGTCGATGTCACCTTTGCCACCGATTGTCCCACGATCGAGAAGAAAGAAGAGGGCGACGTCCGCCTGGGTCGGGGCCCGGTCATCCACCGCGGCCCGAATATGAATCAC
>CAYYBU010000361.1:0-4338 GCA_964469945.1 uncultured Planctomycetaceae bacterium | reverse complement strand
TCGGCCAGCACGTACTTCAGGTCGCTGACGACCGCCAGATCGCACTTTTTGATCTTGTTGATCTCCGAGGGATCGATGTCGACGTGGACGATCTTGCCGTGGGCGGCGAACTCGCTCACCTTGCCGGTGACGCGATCGTCGAAGCGGACGCCGAAGGCCAGCAGCAGGTCGGCATTGTCGACGGCGTAGTTGGCATACACGCTGCCGTGCATGCCGAGCATGTCCAAGGCCAGTGGGTCGTCGCCGGGGAAGCCGCCCAGCCCCATCAAGGTCGTGGCCACGGGGATGCCCGTCTTGCGGACCAGCTCGGCCAATTCCGCATGCGCACCGGAGGAGATGACGCCGCCGCCGGCGTAAATCACCGGCCGGCGGGCGCGTTGGATCAACTGCGCGATCGCGGCGATCTGCTCGGCCGTGGCCCGGCAATGATCGACGTGATAGCCGGGCAGATTCATGGGGGCGTCGTAGTCGGGCACGGTCTGGGCGAGTTGCACGTTCTTGGGCACGTCAACCAACACCGGGCCGGGACGCCCCGTGGTGGCCACGTGGAAGGCCTCGCGCATGACCCGCGCGATATCGTTGACGTCGGTCACCAGGTAATGGTGCTTGGTGACGCTACGACAGACCTCGACGATGGGCGTTTCCTGGAAGGCATCGGTGCCGATGACCGCCGTGCCCACCTGCCCGGTGATGGCCAGCATGGGGATGCTGTCTAACTTGGCGTCGGCGATGGCGGTCACCAGGTTGGTGGCTCCCGGGCCGCTGGTGGCCATGCAGACGCCGATCTTGCCCGTACTGCGGGCATAGCCTTGAGCGGCGAAGCCGCCGCCCTGCTCGTGACGCGGCAAGATGACGCGAACTTGATCGCGGAAACGGGTCAGGGCCTGGTGCAGGGGAATGGTAGTACCCCCCGGATAGGCGAAAATCGTATCCACGCCGTGATTCACCAGCGACTGCACCACGATATCGGCGCCGCTGGTCGTGGCGGCCGTTTCCATTGCCACGCCGGCCGGCTGCTTCGAGGAGGTTGTTGAGTTGCCGTTCTGGGTTGTCATACGAATCACCTGCGACTTTCCCGCCCCACCTTGGACAAACAATTTAGCATACGTCCGGCGGCGGGGGATTTCAAGCGGCCACTTCCGGCGTCAGAACACTCGCCAAGGGTCAGGTCCATGTTTTCGGACCAGGCTCGGACTATGGGGCGGCGCGTTTTCGCCGAAAAATGGACCGGCCCCCGCGCTTCCGTCGCCGGCCCCGGCCTATTACAATGACCTTCATGAAACGCTACGTCGATATCACGTTCGACTGCCTTCCCCTGCGATCGGTGGGGCGATTCGATCCGCCCATCGACGCCACCGACGAACAGGTGGAATTCTACGACCGCCTCCGCCGGGCGGCTACCAAGCATGGGCTGCACAACTCCTATTACCTCTATCGGGCGGCCTGCGTCTTCCATTTGACCAACGACGCGGAAATCGGCATGGTCGAGTTCGCCTTCGAGGGGACCGTGCTGACCGACACCGACGACCTGAAGACACGCCAGTGCGACCTGGAGGTTCGCTTGCAGCGGGAGGTTTGCGAGTGGCTCACCGCCCCGGCCGTCACCTGGCTGGCGGAGACAGTGCGGGAGGCCGTCGTCATCGAGTTCGACCGCTATATCGCGGCCGGCGATCTGAACAAGACCATTGAGCGCATGGAGCGGCTGCGGGCAGAGAGCGAAGCCCAGGGCGGTTTTCTGGGCATGGGCCTGTGAGAGGTGAACGCGCAATGGCGATGGGCAAGGTCTACCTCGTGGGTGCCGGACCCGGCGATCCGGGCCTGCTGGCGCTGCGTGCGGCGGAATGCCTCGCCCAGGCCGATCTGGTGCTGTACGATTACCTGGTCAACCCGCTCGTGCTGGAGCACGCCCGGCCCGAGGCCCAGCGCCTCTGCCTGGGCCATCACGGCACGGGGCGGCACGTTTCGCAGGAGCAAATCAACGCCCGCATGATCGAGGCCGCCCGGCAGGGTCAGGTAGTGGTCCGTTTGAAGGCGGGCGACCCCTGCGTCTTCGGCTGTCTGGCCGAGGAAGTCGGCGCCCTGCGCGACGCTGGCGTGCCGCTGGAAATCGTCCCCGGCATCACGGCCGGGCTGGCGGTGGCCGGCTATGCCGAGATCCCCGTGACCCACGCCCTGCAAGCGTCGGCGGTGGCCTTGGTGACCGGGCATCAGCGGCAACTGAAAGCCGGGCCGCCGCTGGACTATGCCGCCCTGGCCGCCTTCCCCGGCACGCTGATCTTCTATATGGGCGTCACCAGTGCGGCCGAGTGGAGCGCGGCCCTGATGGCGGGCGGAAAATCGCCCGCTATGCCGGTGGCCATCGTGCGCCGCTGTTCCTGGGCCGATCAGCAGACCATCCGCTGCACCTTGGCGACGGTGGCCGCCGTGCTGGCCGAGCGGCAGGTTCGCCCGCCGGCGGTCATTGTCGTCGGCGAGGTGGTCGGCCTGGCGCCGGCGGCTTGCTGGTTCGCCGAGCGGCCGCTATACGGCGCCCGCGTGCTGGTCACCCGGCCGGGCGAACAGGTCCACGAATTGCGCGATCGGCTGGCAGCCTTGGGGGCGGACGTGCTGGTGCAGCCGGCCATCGAGATCGGCCCGCCGCCGGATTGGACGCCGGTCGATGCGGCGCTGGGGCATTTGGACCAGTACGACTGGCTGGTCTTCTCCAGCGGCAACGGCGTGCGTTATCTGCTCGATCGCCTCTTGGCTGGCGGCGGCGACCTGCGGCGATTGGGGCGCATCAAGCTGGCGGCCATCGGACCGGGCACGGCCGCCGAGTTGGCCAAGTATCATCTGCGGGCCGACCTGGTGCCGGCCGAATATCGTGCCGAGGCGCTGGCGGAGGCGCTGCTGAACGAAGTAGCTTGTGGTGCAGGCGTCTCGCCTGCGCAGGCAGCCGGGACGGCTGCACCACAAGGGCGTTTCCTGCTGGTCCGGGCGGATCGGGGCCGGCAGGTGCTGCCCGAGCGCCTGGGGGCCGCGGGGGCCACGGTGGAGCAGATCGTGGCCTATTCGACCATCGAGGTCACCGAGGCCGATGTGGAAGTGCGGGCGGCCCTGACCGAGGGCCGCATCGATTGGGTCACGGTGACTAGTTCGGCCATTGCGCGGTCGTTGGCGGCCCTGTTCGGCGATGCGTTACGGCGGAGTCGGCTGGCCAGCATCAGTCCGATCACCTCCGGGGTGCTTCGCGAGTTGGGCTATGAGCCGTCGGCCGAGGCAAGCGAGTATACGATGGCCGGCGTGGTGGAGGCGATTGTCGCCGCGGTAGGTCAGGCTGTGCCTGACAATCCGGGAACGTCAGGCACAGCCTGACCAACGGAGTTGGGCGGCGGCGGGATGTTTTAATAGCGGCCCGGCCACGAACGGCTAGAGTGCGGCGACTTGTCGCCGTACTCCAAGGGACGTGGAACGAATCCCGACCGCCCTCACCCGGCGACTTCGTCGCTACTCATCTTCCGCGAGCGGGGGAATATCTCAGCCGACTTGGATCTGCTCGATCACCACGCGGGTGAACATCTGTCGATGGCCGGTGCGGCGGCGTTCGTTCTTGCGGCGGCGAAACTTCTGCACCACCAACTTCGGGCCTTGCGTGGTCGAGACCACCTTGGCGGTCACCTTGGCGGATTCCAGCGTGGGACGGCCGATCTTCAGCCCATCGTCGTCGCGATAGGCCAATACCCGATCAAAGGTGACCTCGGCCCCGGCGGAAAGCTCGCGGTAATCGATGTCGAGTTCCTGCCCGGGCTCCACCTGAAACTGGTGCGCGCCGTCCTGAATGATTGCGTACATGAGATATCCTAACTTGGTTCAAAGGCCCAGAGCCTTGTAGTTTAGCAGAAGCTGGGGCGGCCGTTCAAGGGGGGTTCGGCCGCTTTTCTCCGCGCACGGCTGGCCTTGGCTCCGTTTGTCCCACCCTACAGAAGACGACACCACCCCACTAGGGGAACCTCACCTCCCGGCCCTCGGCGTCGCGGCAGTCGATGACCAGATGCTCCGGCTCAACCCCTTCCTCTGCAATGACTTGCACGAGCATGCTGCCCTCGTCCTCCAGGCGGGCCAACTCGTGACGCTTCTTGTTGTTCAAGTAATCGACCACTTCGCTGGTGACCGTGATCGTGACGCGGGCAATCTGCGGCCGCTGGCTGGCCAGGATCAACAGCCGGACGACCTCGATGGCCATGCTCTCGGACGTCTTCACGACCGCCGTGCCGTGGCAGCAGGGACAGTCCGTATAGGCACTGCGTTTCAGGCTGGGACGTATCCGCTGCCGGGTCATCTCGATCAGGCCGAAGGGGC
>CAYYBU010000360.1:0-4345 GCA_964469945.1 uncultured Planctomycetaceae bacterium | reverse complement strand
AGACGGATCTGCAACTGGTAGGAACCGACGGTGCGGCCCACCTGGACGAAGGACGTCGTGCCCGTGTCGAGCACCGCCCCCGCGCCGTAAATGGCAATCGTGTCGTCGGCACTGACGCTCGTGCCATCGGGAACGCCGATCGTGTTGGCGGGCCGCGCCTGGGCCGAACAGCCGAAGGTGATGGCCACCGGCTGCAACAGGAAGACCGACGCCGTGCCGATGTTGACCACCAGCGACGCGCCGTACAGGGCGATGGTGCCGTCGGCCAACACCGTGGCCGTGCAGTTGAACGTGACGCCGGTGATGCCGGGGTTGTTGACGGAATTGATGGCGGCCACGATGGCGGCGCGAACCGTGTCGGCCGTCCCCTTCACCGAATTGAAGTAAATGGGCACGTCGCCGTTGGTCGCGGTCGTCTCCGGCGTGAGCGACTGGTCGATGAGCTCGAAGGTGGCCGTCGTGTTCGCGGAATCGGTGATCTGGAAGGTGGTGGCGTTCAACGTGGCCAACACGTTCTTCGCCACGAACTTCGTGGGCGTGGCGGTCGCCAGATTGAGCTTGAGGTTGCTGCCGTACAAGGCGATGCTGCCGTCCGACATGGCCGCCGCCGTGCAACTGAAGTTGGCGCCGTTGATGGCCGCGACCATGGCCGTGCGGATGGTGGCCATGTTGATTCCGGCGGCCGTGGAATTGAAGTTCACGGCCACGTCGCCCGCCGCCGCCACCGCGCCCGCGACGCTGGTGTCGACGAACTGGAAGGTGCGCACAATACCGGCCCCGTCGGTGATCTGGAAAGTCTCGCCGTTCAGGGCACTGATCGTGGGCACGTGGCTGGCGTCGATGCCGCGGATGCCGGCGTCGACAGTCCCCAGCACCGTGTAGCCGTTGATGGCCGTGACCATGGCCGTGGCCAGGGCCGTGCTAACTGCGGCGTCGTTACCGGCGGCAATGTCGGCGGCCAGCGCGCTGGCACTGAAGAACACGGCCACGTTGCCGGTCGTCGCCTGGGTGCGAACGTCGGTATTGACGAACTCGAAGGTGAGCGCCTTGCCCGTGCTGTCGGTGATCTGGAAGGTCGTGCCGTCGAGGTTCTCCGGGTTTTGCTCCGCCGCGAAGGAAGTCGTTCCCGGGGTGAAGGTGAGGCTGGGACCGTGCAGCGCGATGGTGCCGTCCGCCAGGGCCTGGGCCGTGTAGTTGGTCGAAGCCGCACTGGCGCTCATCATGGCGAAAGGCGTCGTGCCCGTGGTCATGACCACGTTCTGGCCATACAGCGCGACGGTGCCGCCGGGCAGAACCAGGGCCGTGCAAGCCAGCCCGGACCCGTTGATGGCCGTCGCCATGGCGGCGCGGATCGTGGCCAGCGTGGTCGTGCCCAACGCGGAATTGAACGACACTTTCACGTCGCCAGCGGTCAACTGAGTGCTTCCCGCCGCGTCGATGAACTCGAAAGTGGCTTGGTTGTTCAAGCCGTCGGTGATGTGGAAGGTCGTGCCATTCAGGTTCTTGATTACCGGCACGTCGGCGGTGTCGATCTGGGCGACCACCGGGTAGCCGTTGATGGCGCTGACGATGGCCGCATCGATCGAGGCGATGGTCGTGGACGGCAATTGCGAATTGAAGTACACGCCCACGTCGCCGCTGGCCGCCGCCGCGTTGGCGTTGGCGACGTCGACGAACTCGAAAGTGGTCGCGTTGTCCGAGGCATCGGTGATCTGGAAGGTCGTGCCGTCGAGGTTCTCCAGGTTGTTCTCCGCCGTGAAGGGGGTCGGCGTGGCCGTCGCCATGTTGAGCGTCACGCCGGTGCCTTGCAACACGAGCGTGCCGTCGGCCAGCGTCTTGGCCGTCAGGTCCAGGCTCACGTTCGGGTATCCCACGAAGGTGGTGCTGCCGGTGTCCAGCGTGACCCCCAGGCCGAACAGCCCGATGGTGTTGTCGGGCTGGACCGCGGCCGTGCAGTCCAAGCCGGCGCCGTTGATGGCGCTGGCCATCGCCGCCAGCAGCGTGGCGGGAGTGGCGGTGGTGGAATTGAAAAGGATGCCCACGTCGCCTGCGGCCGCCTGCGCGCCGGCGTTGTTGGTGTCGACGAACTCGAAGGTGGCGGCCGCGCCGTTGCCGTCGGTGATCTGGAAGGTGGCCCCGTCCAGGTTGCCCAGGGCGGCAAGGACCTGCGTGAAGGGCGTGGGACTTTCGCCCGCCACCGCGCCGTTGAAAACGACATTGCTGCCGTAGAGGGCGATTTCACCGTTGGCCATCGCCTGGGCGTTGCAGTCGAACGCGGCGCCGAGCAACTCGTGCTCGCCGTTGATGGCGCTGACCATGTTGGCGCGGATGGTGGCCAGCGTGGTCGTGCCCGCCGAGGAATCGAAGAACACCGGCACGTCGTTGCCGTTGGCCGCGCTGCGGACGCTGGTGTCGACGAACTCGAAAGTGATCGGCGCCGTACTGCCCACTGTGATCTGGAACTCCATGCCGTCGAGGTCGGCGATGGTCGGCACGTTGGCGGCCGTGATGCCACCGATGGCCACCGGCAGGCCGCTGACGATGTTGCCCATCACCAGGTAGCCGTTGATCGTCTGCACCATATCGCCACGAATGGTGGCCACGCTGGCCGTCTGCGAATTGTAATAGATGGGCACGTCGCCGGCGGTCAACGTGGTGCTGCCCGCGGAGTCGATGAACTCGAAGGTGGCCTTGGCGCCCAGGCCGTCGGTGACCTGGAAGGTCGTGCCGCTGAGGCCGGCCATGCTGGTGATATTGGGCAGATTGGCGGTGGTGATGCCGCTGATGCCGACGGGCACGTTGGCGGTGGTGATGCCGCCGATGCCGGTGGGAAGGTTGTTGGCGTCGACGTTGCCGATGCTCAGCGCGCTGTAGATGCGCACGTAGTACGTCTTCACCGTGCCGGCCGGTCCCGGAAGCACGACGCGCATGCCCGGATCGTAGGGGTTGGTGCTGTAATCGTCGGCGGGCGTCCAGGGATCGGCCTGGAACGGCTGGATCGCGGAACCGGTCAACAGCGACGGATCCGTTTCCTCCTGCTGCAAGTTGTCCGAACGGGCGACGACGTTGCCGTTCGCATCGACCAGTTCCATGACCGAGTCCAAGGCATACGAGGTGCGCTCGGCGGCTATCCACACTTCGGTCCCCGCCGTGCCCTGGAAACTGTAAGTGTCGGCGTCGGCGGGATTATCGTAGCTGATGGCGCCGTGGATCTCGTAGCCCAGCCGCAGGTTGTCGTCGCCCGTGTTCACCGAGGTGGCCAACTCGCCCAGGGTCTGCGCATTGCTGGTCGTGCCGTCGCTGTCGGTGCTGCTGTTGGGCGACTGAAGCTGGTTGACGACCGCCACGTTGGTGTCGTTGCTGTACTGGTCCAAGAGGACGCTGTCCCAATCGCCGGCCTTCGGGGCCACGGGCCCGCCGGCGTTCTTCGGATCGTTGCCGTCCGCGGTGTCGTCCTGCGACTCGCCGGAGGGATCCAGGCCGGCGCCGACCGTGGCGTCGTTCAGAGAGGTAAGCACTACGGGATAGCCGGATTGGCCGAGGATCTGGATCTCGCCGCCGATGTTGTCAGTAACGTCCCCCAACGTGCCGGTGGCGGTCAGTCCGGCATTGGCGCCGAGGAACTTCACCACCAGGCTGGCATCGGCGCTGCTCTCCAGCCGCAGGCCGCCATAGGTGTGCTGATTGGGCACGCTGATTTGGCTCTCCACGACGTAAACGATGTCGGTGTCGTCCCAGACGGATTGCGTCGAGAGCACGCCGCCGCGGACCAACATGCCGTTGATGCCGTTGTCGGCCAAGACGTTCCCCCGTACCAGCGGGCCCATGTTGCCGTCGTACTGGGTGTAGGCGTCGATCGCCCCGGTCGAGCGGCCCCAATCGGGCACCAGGGTGGAATTGAGCGAATCGCAGTCGATGCTGATGACCGGCGCGCCGCTGAAGGGGGCGCCCGTGATGGCACCGTTGCTGAAGACGCCGCCGCGGTTGACGTCGTTGTTGCTGAAGAGGTTGTTGACGATGACCGGCTGCGCGCCGCGGACGAAGATCGTGGCCGAGCCGTTGTCTTCGCGGCCGTTGCGCTCGCCGTCGGAGGCGGTGTCCGTGCCCGTGCCGTCGGCATTGTACTGCAAGGTGCTGTCGGCCACGCGGACGGTGGCCTGGTAGATCTCGATGGCATTGAAGGAGGCGAAGCCGCCCTCGATGCTGGTGACGCCGCCGCCGTAGGCGATCACGGCATGATCGATGCTTCCCACCGAGGTGGGGGCGAAATACAGTCCGCCCCAATCGCCCGGCTGCGCCGTGTTGGTCGCCGTGGTGTCGAAACCGTCGCCGGTGGTGTCGAAGG
>CAYYBU010000359.1:1456-4357 GCA_964469945.1 uncultured Planctomycetaceae bacterium | reverse complement strand
AACAAGCTGGAACGCCTGGAGTTGCAGCCTTTGACCGGCGACAGCCAACCGCTGACCTTGGCCGACCTGCGCGGCTCGGTGGTGTTGTTGAATTTCTGGGGGACCTGGTGTCCGCCCTGCCGCATGGAATTGCCCCATATCGCGGAAATCTACCAGCAACACCAAGAAGCGAAATTCAAACTCCTGGCCGTCTCTTGCGGCGAGTCAGCGGCGGCCGAAGACATCGACTCCTTGCGGGAAGACGCCAAGGCCCTATTGGAGAGCCAGCAAATCACGATGCCAACCTACGCCGATTCGGCCGGCGTTACGCGCGCGGCCGTTGCCCGGGCGGCCAACTTCGATGGCTATCCGACCACCGTAGTGCTCGACGGCGACGGCATCATTCGCGGCTTTTGGGTCGGCTATGCGCCCGGCGCGGAAAAGGAAATGCAGGAGTTGATCGAGCAACTGCTGAAACAAGCGGGCCAACTCTAAGTTGCGTGATTCTGGCAGGTTCGCAAAGCGAACCGTGTAGGGAACGCCCTCCGTGGCGTTCCGGGCGTTGCTCACAAAACGGAACGCCACGGAGGGCGTTCCCTACAGCGACTCCTCCTGGAATCGTGCAACTCTATTTAGCGCGCCGGGTTCCGCAGGCCGCCTGCACACCAGTTGCAGGCAGTCGCCGCGCCCGCTCTGCAGTGACCGCAGGTAGCCGATCAGGGCTGGAATCCGCGCCAACTGGTTCTGCCAGCGCGGATGATTCTTGAATTGGGCCGCAACCTTGCCGCGCTCGACGTCGCGTCGCACCAGCCACGACGCGGCATGCGTGCGCCAGCGGCTGGCGGTCCGCGTGGCGATCTCCGTAAAGCCGTGCCGCTGGGCCAGCAGCCGCAAAGAGCTTGGGGAAAAAATATGCACGTGCAGCGGCAGCGTCAGGTAGTAATAGTATTGGCCATACAGCGCAAGCGCGGCCGCCGCGGCGTTGGGCACCTCGATGGCCAACGTCCCGCCGGGCTTCAAGGCCGTGTAGAACGCGCCAAACAGCCGCGCCGCATCGGGCACGTGCTCGACGCTGTGCGCGGCCACGATCGCGTCGAACGCCTCGGGCCGGCACTCCAGCACCTCGGCCGACCCCTCGATGATGTTCAGTCCCGCGCGGCGTCCGGCCGCCGCCGCCGTCGCCGAGGCATCGATGCCCGAAGCGTTCCAGCCCAGATATTGCATCACCGCCACGTTGGCGCCCGCGCCGCAGCCGAAATCGCACAGCGTTCCGCCGGCCACAAAACGCGGCAGCACGATATCGGGGCGCAGCCGGGCCAACCGCCAACCGAGCAGGGCCAGCAGCGGATTGGGGAATCGCCGCAGATGGCGGTAGCCGCGCCGCAGCCCGGCATAGTGCGCCAGCGGCCCCAGCCCGCGGCGCCGCAAAGCGTGTGGACGCGCGTCGACGGTGGGCGGTTGAAACGAATAGTATTCGCCGGGGTAATACCACCCAAGCTCGTCTTCCGAGGGCATGGGCCATTGAAAGAGGTGTTGGCACTGCCCGCAGCGATGGACGCTGAAGCGGCCCGGGATACCGTAATGGTAATCGCCGGCCGTATACGCCAGCGCCGCACTGCCGCCGCAGATCGGGCACGCCGCCGCGGCGCTGTCCGGATCGTCTTTTTCAGTCCGCTCGGACATTCGCGATGAGGCTTCCGGTGAAATGAACCCGGTATCGATGCATGGTGGATGATTGGTAATCTACCGGGTCCCGTCAGGAATGCCAACGTCGGTTCGCATCCCCCGAACAGGTTTATCTGAGTCTAGCCATCGGGGGTTGACGGAAGCAGATTGCCGCGGTAAATTCGTAGATGAGTTGGTTCACCGAGGAGGTAGATTCATGGCCACGGCCAATCTTACCATTCAGGTCAGCGAGGAAGCGGCCCGCGCCTTCGCGCAGGCCACGCCGGAAGATCGGCAAAAAATCCAATTGCTGCTCGATCTGCGCCTGCGCGACCTGACCCTTTCGCCCCCTCCGCGAAGGTCTCTTCAGGCTGTCATGGACGAGATCGGCAGGAATGCCGCCGCTCGCAGGCTGACGCCGGCCGGCTTGGAGTCGCTGCCCGTGCGGCGTGGGCGGCCTGGGGCGGCTTCCTCAGAGCGGGAAAGGAAGTGCGATGAACAGGTATGAAAGAATGGCCGAGCAATATCGCCCATCGCCTGTAAAACTGTTGCTAATCGGCGAAAGCCCGCCGTTTACAGAAGCAGCCGACATGGCCCAGGTACCGTATTTCTATAACGCGAGGTGGGTTTGTAACCAGCGCGACGCTCTTCTACGCGAAACGGCAAAGGTCATTCTCGGCCGGCATGTTTGCATTGATTCAGAACCGACGAAGCACGGGGTGCTGTCCGAACTGAAGGAAAAGGGGGTGTTCTTGATTGATGCCGTAGAACAACCCTTCAAAAAGGGTCTCGGGAGAAGGCAGCGGCGAGCCGCTATCGACGACGGTATTCCCCGGTTGCTATCCCGAATCAAACAGCTAAATCCGAGGCAAATAATCATTGTGCTCACGAGGGTGTACGACATAATCTACGACCGGCTCGAGACGGAAGGGCTGCGGCCTGTCCCGGTGCGAGTTCCGTCCCCATGGGCTGCGAAGCGGGACGGACTAGGGTATAAAGACAAGCTTAGGGAAGCTCTCTTGTATAAGAGAAGCCAGGGGCACGCTGCCGCCCTCCATCAGCGGTCTCTGTAGGCTTCCTTGCGATCGCGAACACGCGTGATCAAGACCGTCTTGGCCTTGTCGTCGATTTCATAAAGAATCCGATACTCGCCGTCGCGCACGCGGTACGTGGTGTCGTCGGTCAGCTTTTCAACGCCATGGGAACGCGGATTCGCCCTCAGCGCGACGATCTTTCTGTCAATACTCTCAAGAACGG
>CAYYBU010000359.1:0-1446 GCA_964469945.1 uncultured Planctomycetaceae bacterium | reverse complement strand
GACGATTGCCCTTGAGTTTCTTGAGGTCGCGTGCGGCGGCGCCCGTGTACTGGATCTCGTACAGCATGGGCTTTTTCGCCATTCAAAGCCACCGCGAGAGGCGTGACTATTTCAGCCCCAGCTCACGTCGCAGGTCGTCGTAGGAACCTGCCACTCCCTCACTCTTGGCGGCCCGAGAGGCCGCGATGTCGTCAGCGTCCTCGTCAATCGCGTCGGGCGATTCGACGCCCGGATTTCCGCCGCCGCCTTTGGCCGGTCTATCGGCCGGGGTACGCGGCTCGCAGATCGGCCCCATTCGCCCGTCACCCTTCGGCACATGAGGAAGATTGTCGCAATCGGATGACATCGGCATCTCCAAATGCAGCGCGGAAAAACATCCAGATGAGCGTTACTATGAGCCTATTGTATACGCCTCGCGCACCATTAGCAATGCTGGTCACCAGGCGGGATCTTGTCCATCTTGGCCAGAATTTCCCGTGCCGCGGCGGCCGGGTTTGCGGCCGCGGATATCGCCCCGCTCACGGCCACACGGCGCAGGCCGGCGGACAGGACTTGCTCCAGGTTTTCCCGCGTGATGCCGCCGATGGCAAAGGCAGGCAGACGGATTTCATCGGCCACGGCCCGGACGAAATCCAGGCCGGGGAAGTGCTCGAATTGTTTCGTCGCCGAAGGGAATGTCGGCCCCACGCCCAGATAATTGGCCCCATCGAGCACCGCCTGCCGGGCCTGCGCAATCGAATGCGTGGAAACGCCGATCAACAACTGCGGTCCCACGATCGCCCGCACGTCCTTGACCGATAGCTCCGTCTGACCGACGTGGACGCCGTCGGCGCGGGCCAGCCGCGCCAGGTCGGGTCGGTCGTTGACGATAAAAAGTGTGCCCGTGCCGGCGGTCGCTTCGCGGAGCACGCGGGCACGCTGCAAAAGTTCCCGGTCATCCAGATGCTTGTCGCGAAGTTGCAAGAGGTGGACGCCGGCGGCGATCAGCGACCGGGCCAAGCGGGCCAACTCCTCGGCCGACGCGCGGCCGTCCAGCAGTACATAGAGCCGGGCCGTCGCCAGCCGATCCAGGCTGGAGCCCGTAATTTCCACCGCCCGCTGGAGCGTGTAGCTGCGATAGCGGAGTTGCTCCAGTTCGGCCGCCAAGGCAGTGTCCAAGGTCTTGCCGAATTCTTCCAGCGTGCGCAGCGATTCTTGCAGCCGCACGAGATTAGCGGTCGCGACGCTGGCCGCACAACTGCGGTGTTGCTCGGAAGCCGTGGTCACGGTGGTGCCCACGTCGGCCTGCGTTTCCCGCGCTGCCTGCAGATGGCCGGCCGGCAATCGTCGCAGCACAGCCGCCAAGTCGTGCCGAAGCTGCTTACATTGTTCGGTCAAATGGCGATCGTCCAGCACGAAGCGGACATAGTCCTCGACCACGCGGAGGCCTTCGCGGGCGCGATTGGC
>CAYYBU010000358.1:0-4368 GCA_964469945.1 uncultured Planctomycetaceae bacterium | reverse complement strand
AATGCCCGTCCATGATGTCCAAGTGCAGGATGCGGGCCCCGGCCTGTTCCAGAAGCTGGATCTCGTCGGCCAGATGCGCACAGTCGGCAGCCAACAGCGACGGCCCGACCAGCGGGACGGCGGCACGCAACTCAGAGAGCAAATCCTCGGCTGACATACCGCGGGGCAAAACGCCCGCACCATAAGGAAATCGTCGGCAGCCGGATCCGCAACGCGTTGCCTTATCCACGCCAGCCGACTACTTTGCTTTCACCTCGACACCCCCGGGAGGAACCCGGAAGTCTTCCTCAAACACTCAATTCTACCAAGCCGTTCCTTGGGCGTCTGCGCTTCTTTTGGGGGAAGACGTTAAAGCTCAACCCCGCAAGCACTTGCGGCACACAATGACATCCTGCAGAGGCCCTTTTCGGCGTTCCCGCTTCGGATCTCGTGCAATTTTTCAGGGGGGACGCCGCCAACCACAACATGGTGGGCGGCGACCACCCCCTACACACTCGATCACCAACGCTTGATCATCTCTTACATCAAGGCAACGGCAGCGGGCCGCGTCGGGGTACATCCCCCTGGGCCAAAATAGAATACATGCCCGCGGATTTTTTCTTTGGCCCACGGGCCGTTGCCGTTGGCCGTACGCGAATGGTCTTTGTGGGGCTTGCTAGGGCGTCGTTTGTGCGATAAATTGACGGGCATGATCCGTTCACGGCCCTTACCCTTCCTGTCGGCGTAAGGTAGCGTTTATGGTATCCGTTCTTCGGCGGGAGGTAATGTGTCGCTGTAGGGCCTTACCGTAGCGACATAAAACCATGGCGGCGTAGCTCAGTTGGTCAGAGCAGCGGAATCATAATCCGCGTGTCCGGGGTTCGAATCCCTGCGCCGCTACTTTGCAAGCCTTGTCGCAGCAGTCAGTTGCGGCAAGGCTTGTTTCATTGGCGGACGATCTTTCCGGCACTTCGTTAATCGCGCCAATGCACCATGAAACAGTTGTTTCTCGGGGCGCATGGACGCCAATTGATTGCACTCTCCGCGTTCATCGCGGCTTGCCAAAACCATTCTGTGGCTCTGAAAACTCCGTGGTTGGAACGTCTGTTTATGCCCGCACGTCAGCGCTCACTTGCCAAGAGCCTCCCCAGAGCATAAAACGAGGGCTTACGATATTTTGCGCCCGCCGTGCATAAGAGCATGTCCCAGCTCGGAGATCACGCGACGCGGTGAAGCGAATGAGCACCGCAGAGGACGCGGGAGACACGCAGAGAAAGACGGTTGCGAGGAATAATACATGTCGCATGAACATCTCAACAACTACCCGAAGCTCCACAACGCCGCCTGGCCGGGCGTCGTGGGCAAGGGCGACGGCGGCGAGCCACCCATCGACCTGGACACCATGCTCGACTTGACCACTGCGGCCGAGTTCGAAGAGGTCAAGTTCGATGGCTTCGATCTGTTCCTCTATGCCCCCCACGTCGATATCGACGCCCACGACGATCAACTGAAGTTGCTGGCCGACAAGGCCCGGGCACGGCGGCTCGAGATCGGCACGGTGGTGGCGCCGGTGTGGCCGCCGACCGGCGGCGGATCGGCTATGGGGTCGAGCGTCGAGCAAGGGAAATTCCTCCAGCAGGTGCGTAAGGCATGTCACATCGCCGCCCGATTGCGGGCCCTGGGTGTGCGACCCAACGGCGCCGTGCGGATCGATTCGGCTTGTCCCGTGGCCGCCTGGTATGAAGATCCGTCGGGCAACCAGAAACGCATTGCCGCGACCTTCCGCGAGGCCTGCACCATCGCCGAAGATCAGGGCGAGCGACTGGCCGCCGAAGGCGAGATCTGCTGGGGTGGCATGCATAGTTGGAAACGCATGTTGCAACTGCTCGAAATGGTCGACCGCGGGCAGACGCTCGGTTTTCAGGCCGACATGGCCCACACGCTGCTCTATCTGCTGGGCCATAACGCCCCCGAGGACGCCCTGCTGCCGGCGGATTTCTCCTGGCGCGACGAGGCGAGATTCGACGCCGCCTACCGCGAACTCACTGATGCCTTGCGGCCCTGGACGATCGACTTCCACGTGGCGCAGAACGACGCCACGGTCCACGGCAGCGGCTCGCACGACCAAACCGGTCGTCACTGCCTGCCGGACGATCGCCACGGCAAGTTGGACATCCCCCGCCATGCCGGCTATTGGCTGCGCGACCAACAAGGGCAACTGACCAAGCGCATCCGCCACATCTGTTGGGACGGCTGCATGTTCCCCAACGCCACGATGATGAAGCGCGACACGTGGAACAGCATCTTGCGGGCGATGGTGGCGGTGCGCGACGAGCACGGCTGGCGGGAAGGGATTTAGGGATTTGGGGATTTGGGGTCTGATATTTTTCCTTGAGGAAATCATCCATGTCACAACCGTTGAACGTCGGCGTGATCGGCTGCGGCTTCATGGGCCGCACGCACTCGAATGCGTATCTGCAAGTGAATCACTTCTTTCCCCGCGAACACAAGCCGGTGCTGAAGGCCTGCTGCGCCCGGCCGGAAGAAAAGGACAAGCTGGAGAAGTTCGCCGCCGCCTGGGGCTACGAGTCGATGGAGACCGATTGGCGAAAATTGATCGCCCGGGCGGATATCGACCTGATCGACGTTTGCGTTCCCAACGCGCTGCACCACGACATCGTCATTGCCGCGGCCGCGGCCGGCAAGATGGTGGTGTGCGAGAAACCGCTGGCGGTCAGCACGGCCGAGGCGGAGGAAATGGTGGCGGCGGTGGAGAAGGCGGGCGTGGCCAACATGGTCTCGTTCAACTATCGCCGCGTGCCGGCCGTTTCGCTGGCGAAGCAGGTCATCAATGAAGGCCGCATCGGCCGGCCCTTCCACTATCGGGCCACCTACAACCAGGATTACACCATTTCGGCCGACGTGCCGCAGGGCGGCATGGCGCTGTGGCGGCTGGACGCCAAGATGGCCGGCTCCGGCGTGACCGGCGATCTGCTGGCCCACGCCATCGACACGGCCGAATGGCTCAACGGCCCGATCTGCCGCGTGGTGGCCCATGCCGAGACCTTCATCAAGGAGCGCAAACATGCCGAGACCGGCAAGGTCGAACCAGTGACCATCGACGATGCCTGCATGTTCCTGGCGATCTTCGCCAATGGATCGATTGGCACCTTCGAGGCCACCCGCTACGCGCGGGGACGGAAGAACTACAACACGTTCGAGCTCAACGGCGAGAACGGCGCCGTCTTTTTCGACCTGGAAGACCCGCACATCTTGCAGTATTTCCGCTACGTGGATCCAGCCACGGGCAAGAAGGTCGAAGACCATCTGACCGGCTGGCAGCGGATCAACGTGACCAATTTTGAGCATCCCTACATGCGGCACTGGTGGGTGCCCGGCTGCACGATCGGCTACGAGCATACGTTCATCAACGCCCTGGCTGATTTTTTGTCGAGTCTCGAAGGGGGCCCGGCTTTCCAGCCCACGATGCGCACGGCCATGCGCACGCAGAAAGTCTGCGACGCGGTGCTGGAGAGCGCCAAACGCGGGCAGTGGATCGAAATTTCGGCATGAATTATTTCGCCCACGCCCTGGCGTTCCTCGACCAGCCGTACTTTGTCGCGGGGACGGCGGCGCCGGACTGGCTGACCGTGGTGGATCGGCCGGTGCGCGTGCGGCGCAAACACGCCGAACCGCTGCTGGCCGATGCCGATCCGCAGGTGGCTGCCGTGGCGGGTGGCGTGCTGCAGCACCTGCGCGACGATCGCCACTTCCACGAGACGCGGGCATTCGCCGAGACCTCGTTGGCGTTGAGCGCCGCAGCCCGGCGAGGCCTGGGGGACGACGCCGGTTTTCGCCCCAGTTTCCTGGGCCATTTGCTGGTCGAGGTGCTGCTGGATGCGGCATTGGTGGCTCGGCACGAGGCCGAGGTTCAGCGCTATTACCGCGCGCTGGAAGCGGTTGACGCCCTGCGGGTGCAGGGGGCGATCAACCGCATGGCGCCCCGTCCCACGGAGCGGCTGGCGCCGATGGTGGTGGCGTTTTGCCGGGAGCGGATCCTCTGGGATTACCTGGAGGACGACCGCTTGCTGCGGCGGCTCAACCAGGTGATGCGGCGATTGGGATTCAGCCCGTCGTTACCCGACGGTTTCGCGGCTCTACTGCTGCCGGCGCGGCGGCTGATCGACGAGCGCCGGGAAGAGTTGTTGGAGGGTATCCCGGTGGCGCCCTAGTTCTACTGCGCAAGGTTCGCGGAAAAGGGGGACTGGCTCCGTGGCACAAGCCGGTGTGGCATAGGCAGAAACGTTGCCGCCACGGTGCCTGTCCCCTTTTTCCGTAACCGTTCACGGGGCGGGGAAGAGGGGGACAGGTCCATGTTTTCGGACGACG
>CAYYBU010000357.1:0-4380 GCA_964469945.1 uncultured Planctomycetaceae bacterium | reverse complement strand
CCCAGGGCAGCAGGTAACCGGTGAAGGACAGCAGCAGCGTGAGCGTCAACAGCAGCACGCCGATGACCCAGTTGAACTCCCGCGGCGATTTATAGCTGCCGGTGAGAAAGACCCGCACCATGTGCAGCACGACGGTGACGACCATGGCATGGGCGCCCCAGCGGTGCAGATCGCGGAGCAGACTCAGCGAAACGACGTCGCGCAGGTCGAGCATGTCGCGGTAGGCCCATTCCACGGTGGGCCGGTAATAAAACATCAACAACACGCCGGTGATCGTTTCCAGCAGAAAAAGGAAGGCCGCAATGCCGCCCATGCACCAGGTATATTGAAGCCGCAGGGCCTGCTTGGGGATGGCTACCGGGTGCAGGTGCAGAAGGAAGTTGCCCAGCATCACGGCCACGCGGCCGCGGCGCTCGCGCGGCGCCGGATGACGCACGATGCTTTTCCAAAACTGTGCTCGAGCGGGCGGTTCAGGTTGCGACATGGATTCTAAATCGCGTTGCGTGCTTTCCTGTAGGGAACGCCCTCCGTGGCGTTCCGGGCGTCAGCGGTGAAACGGAACGCCACGGAGGGCGTTCCCTACTGCTCCTAACTCCTAACTCCAGGCCAACGATAAAAACTTGCCGGGTCGGCCCATTGGCCCAGTTCTTCGCGAAAGGTCCGGCTGCGGTCGACTTCCAACTGCCCATCGTCGGCCAGGACGATGGCCACGCGATCCAGCGGCCGCGGCGCCGGGCCTTCGCAATTCATGCCGTCCGGGCCAAACCCGCTGCCGTGGCAGGGACACTTGAACTTCCGCCGCTTGTCGTCCCAAAAGGTCATGCAGCCCAAGTGCGTGCAGCTTACGCGCAGGGCGTAGATCTGCCAGTGCTGCCCATACAGGGCATGCACGATCCAGAGGCCGAGCGAATCCTTGTATTTCGTTTCCACGCAGCCGGGCGGATAATCGTCGGGCGCGCCGATCTTGCACCGCACGCTCGCACGCCGCGCCGCCGTGGGCGCCAGGAACCGCGCCGCGGCCACGGCCCACAGCCCCGACGCCGTGCCCAAGGCCGCCAGGCCCCATCCCATCGTCGAGCCCAACATCATCCGCAGCAGGCCGCGGCGGCGCGGGTCGGGCGAACGCGGTGCTGGATTGGCTGACCCCACCCGAGTGCTCCCGGAAAAATCGCGTATCGGCAATTCAAGACGTTGCGGCTGACAACCCGTTATCGCGTCTCGGCAGGCCGGCGTCAATCGTCATCCTCCGGCCCCCCTTTCCCGTGCGGCATTTTACCACTACAATCCGTAGTTTTCGTACTCCTGAACACGGTCAAGGATTATCGCCATGAACGTGCTGGTGATCGGCAACGGCGGGCGCGAACACGCCCTGGCTTGGAAAATCACGCAAAGCCCCCGCGCGGAGCGGGTCTTCGTGGCTCCGGGCAACGCCGGCACGGACATCGACGGCGAGAATGTTCCCATCCCGGCAGATGATTTTCCCGCCCTGGTCAAGTTCGCCAAGCAGAACCAGGTGCAACTGGTCGTCGTGGGTCCCGAGGCCCCGCTGGCAGCGGGCATCGTCGATGCCTTGGAAACCGCCGGCCTTCGCGTCTTCGGGCCCAGCAAGCCGGCCGCGGAACTGGAGGCCAGCAAGGTCTTTTGCAAGGACCTGCTGCGCGGCGCCGACGTGCCCTCGGCCGACTATCAAGTCTTTCGCAATCCCGACGAGGCAATCAAGTTCCTCCGCGATCGCGAAGACGTGCCCATGGTCGTCAAGGCCGACGGGCTGGCCGCCGGCAAAGGCGTGGTGGTCTGCCGCAGCCGCGAGGAGGCCATCACCGCCGTCGAGGACATCGCGCGGAAAAAAGTCTTCGGCGCGGCCGGGAACCGCTTGGTCATCGAGGAACGACTGGATGGCCAGGAGGTCAGCGTGCTGGCGATCACCGACGGGCAAACGATCCTCACGCTGCCGCCGGCCCAAGACCATAAGCCGGCCTTCGACGGCGACGTCGGCCCCAACACGGGCGGCATGGGGGCCTACTGCCCTGCCCCGCTGGTTGACGACGCCATGTTGCACTGGATCGAGGAACACGTCCTGGTGCCGACCGTTCATGCCCTGAAACGCTCGCGGCGTCCCTTTCGCGGCGTCCTCTATGCCGGCCTGATGATGACCAATCAGGGGCCCAAGGTGCTGGAATACAACGTGCGCTTCGGCGATCCGGAATGCCAACCGCTGCTGATGCGACTGAAGACCGATCTGCTGGACGTGCTCGAAGCGACCGTCGAGCGGCGACTCGACCAATTGCCGCCCCTGGAGTGGGATCCGCGACCGGCAGTCTGCGTGGTCATGGCCAGCCGCGGCTATCCGGGGCCGTATGCCAAGGGCCTTCCGATCCGCGGCCTGGAAACAGCCGAGAAACTCGCCGACGTGAAGGTCTTTCATGCCGGCACGGCCGTGGGGACCGATGGCCGCGTCGTCACCGCCGGCGGCCGCGTGCTGAACGTCACCGCCCTGGGGTCCACCATCGCCAATGCCAAGCTCAACGCCTATCGGGCCGTCAAGTGCATTCGTTGGGACGGGGCCTGGTGCCGCAAGGACATTTCCGATAAGGCCCAAGGAAAATAACCCTGGCCTGTCATCCGCCCGCGTTTGCTCTTATGATGGAGAGTGGTCGTTGAGCCTATCATGTCGCGCATTATAAGAAAAACCGAGCTGACTCGCGGAATCTTCGAACTGCTCATCGAGGCCCCGGCGCTGGCCGCCAAGGCACGGCCCGGCCATTTCGTTGTGGTGATGGCCGATGCGCAAGGGGAACGCGTCCCGTTGACCATCGCCGATTACGATCCGCAGGAGGGCACCATCACGCTGGTGCTGGCGGTCGTCGGCGCCTCGTCGCGAAAACTGGCCGACCTCGACGAAGGCGCGCCGTTGTACGCCCTGTTGGGACCGCTGGGGCACCCTTCCAAGCTGATTTCCTCCGGCGCCGCTATCTTGGTCGCCGGCGGCGTGGGCACGGCGCCGATCTATCCCATCGCCCGGGCGCTGCGCCAGCAGGGCGTCCGCGTGGTCGCCATTCAGGGCGCCCGCAGCGCGTCGCTGTTGTTTTGGCGCGACAAGCTGGCGGCCGTCTGCGATCGGCACATCGTCGTCACCGACGACGGCTCGCAGGGACGCAAGGGCCTCGTGACGGCCCCGTTGCGCGAGTTGATCGAGGCGGATCCGCACCGCATCGGTTGCGTCTACGCGATCGGGCCGGGCGTCATGATGAAGGCCTGCGCGGAAACCACTCGCCCCTTTGCCGTTCCCACCGTGGTGAGCCTCAACACGATCATGGTCGATGGCACCGGCATGTGCGGCGGGTGTCGCATTCGCCTCGGCAAGCAGACGTTGTTCACCTGCGTCGATGGTCCGGAATTCGACGGTCACCTGGTCGATTGGGAGACGGTCTTGCACCGTCAGAAGATCTACGTGGCCGAGGAGCGTTGCTCGCTGGACCGTTACGTGGCGGAAAGCGAGTGTGGAGGAAGCAACAGTCCCGTATGAAAGCACCGCACCCAATCCCGCGCACGCCCATGCCCGAACAGGACCCGGCGGCGCGCATCGGAAACTTCGACGAGGTGCCCTTGGGCTACGCGGCCGAGCAGGCCCGCCAGGAGGCGGCCCGCTGCCTGCAATGCAAGAAGGCGTCGTGCGTCGCCGGTTGCCCGGTGAACGTCGACATTCCCGGTTTCCTCAAACTGCTGGCCGAGGGCCAGTTCGCCGCCGCGGCGCGGCGGATCAAGCAGAGTAATGCCCTGCCGGCCGTCTGCGGTCGCGTCTGCCCGCAGGAAAGCCAGTGCGAGGCGCGCTGCACGCTGGGGAAGAAATTCGGCGCCGTGGCCATTGGCCGCCTGGAACGCTTCGCCGCCGATTTCGAGCGCCGCGAAGGCCTGGCCGAGCTGCCCGCCATGCCGCCCGCCACGGGAAAACGAATCGCCGTGGTCGGCTCCGGCCCGGCCGGTTTGACCGTCGCCGGCGACCTGGTGCTGCGGGGCCACGAGGTCACCATCCTCGAGGCATTCCACAAGCCGGGCGGCGTGCTGATGTACGGCATTCCCGAGTTTCGCCTGCCCAAGGATATCGTCGAGAGCGAGGTGGCCTACCTGGTCCGGCTGGGCGCCAAGCTGCAACTGAATTGGGTCGTCGGCCCGGCGGTCACCATCGACGAGCTGTTGGAGAAGGAACATTACGACGCCGTCTTTGCCGGCGTGGGGGCCGGCCTGCCGCTGTTTCTCGGCGTGCCGGGCGAGGACCTCGGCGGCGTCTACTCGGCCAGCGAGTATCTCACCCGCAGCAACCTCATGAGTAGCCGTTCACGGGTTGCCGGGAACGGCCGCAGGGGAGAGGGAGAGATAACG
>CAYYBU010000356.1:0-4383 GCA_964469945.1 uncultured Planctomycetaceae bacterium | reverse complement strand
TGCGGCGATCGGTCGCCGCGCCGTCGTATTTCATCGAACCGGTCACATGGATCGACTCCGCCCGCGCGCCCAAAGCGACGAATCGTTCGGCATAGGTGGCGTCTTGCACGGCCAGCAGATCGATCTGCCCGAGCAGCCGTCCCACGAAGCCGCGGATGCGGCGATAACCGGCAAAACTATGTTCGCTCAGCCGGCCATTGATTACCGCAACGCGGGCGCCGCGCTCGCGGGCCGCCCGCACCAGGTTGGGCCACAGTTCTAACTCGGCCAGCACCAGCACGTCGGGGCGGATCCGCCGCATCGCCGTCCGCACCGCCCAGGAGAAATCCAGCGGGCAGTAGAAGACCGTCAGGCCGGCATATTTCTTCTTCGCCAGCGCCATGCCGGTCATGGTGGTGGTCGACAGCACGCATTGCCAATCCGGGCGATTCTGTTGAATCATACGCAGCAGCGGGGCCAGCAGGTTCACTTCGCCCACGCTCACGGCGTGCAGCCAGAGGCACGGTTGCCGCGAGGTGCGCCGCGGCACGAGGCCAAGGAATTTTTCCGCATAGCCTTCGCGGTATTTGCCTTTGCGCACCGCCTGGACGAGCAGCCACGGCGAAGCGGCGAGGATCAACAGCAGGTAGATCAGATTGAGCAGATACGGCACCCGCGGAGTCCTTTCCCGAGATCAACCGCGCCCGAAGCACTGGCAAAGCCAGCGGCACTTGGTCTATCCCCCTTCGTCAATGGCGCCCGCCCAAAAGTATTTGCGTACCGGGGCCGCAAGGGCTAAGACAACCCGCAACAACGCGGGCACATGCTGATGGCTCCTCCGCCAGCGATTCCTGCAAAGTAAAATGGTAGAGCTTGAAACCGCCGTCAAAAAAACGTCGCAATCGCCTAATGTTCCGCCGGGTCTTCATGCTTAAGCGCGGTCTGTTCGAACGCCCCGGCCGGAAACGGCAAATTGCTGCGAAGTCGGAAAAATGCCTTTGGGTCGCGGGTATTCTTCTCAAACGGTCTAAACCGAATATACTGAAACACCTTTCGTTCCGCCAGATCGAACAGGAGCCTCTTGGCGCCTTGCCAACTTATATCAAGGAGCTTATTTGCATCACTAATCGTTATCTTACCATGCTCCGCGGCCCAATTCACTGCACGAATCTCGGCTTCCGTGAAGGCGGAAGCAATGGCTTCGGCCACGACCTTTGAAACGTCCCGATCAATCCACGCCCGCCGCTGCTTTATCTTGTTTTTTAAGGTAACACGAACAAGCGCGCTTCCCACCTCAGATCGATTTTGGTTGAATTCCGGTTCTGGCAGTTTCATTGCCGTCATAGTGTCGCGAATTCGCCGCGTCCCCTCATGCGCGCATCTCACATATTCCAGATAAAACATCGCGTCCATCAGGTGCGGATTACGAGGATGATGAACGTCATAGATGTTCTGTGGCGTAACAAACGGAGGAAACCCACCGGGGCTTTCGATTAATAATCTGTCGTCAAACATCTTGACGAAGATCGGCATGTTTTTCAGGCCATTTCCGTATGATCTATGGACGCAAGCATTCACCACGGCTTCGTACCAAGCAGCCTTTGGGTACTCTGGAACAGGAAAGAACTTGCCTTTAGCGTTTAGCGGGGAGAATGTTCGGAGTTGCGATTCCAACATTCCTTCGACCTGGCGGATCAAGCCCGGCACGGTCCCCTCAAGTACCTCGTCCTTCACAGCGTTATATTTGTCCCCGGTCCCCTCAATCTCGCCTTCAAATCGCTGAAAACGTATTTTGCACCCTGGAATTACCCGTAGCGGATCTCTCGAGAAGATCAGGAGGCACGCATAATTAGGCTCAAATCGGCCGCCAGCCCCTCTGCCGAGATGACGTAACGTCAATACCTCCTCTGTTGTGAGAGAATCGGAAATACCCCGTTTCGTCCTTATCGTACTCACGAACGCGGACACAGCCTCGGTGTCAAAGTCCTCGGGCCACTGTTGCTTGCAGTCCTCCTGTTCAAAACTAATCTCGCCCTTGTCGGCCTGTAATTCTCGAATCTCGTGGGATCTCCGCTCCCTTTTGCTGTCGCCTATCCGGTCAAACACCTTGCCATTGGTCATCTTGACCACGGTGCCTTGACAGTATGGTACGCGAAACAAAATGATAAAATCCGGCCCGCCCTGCTGGTTATAAACGGGAATCCGCTTAATCTGTGCGCTAGCGTCAGGGCAAAATGTGTAGGCCACCTTATCGAGTTGGTTCAGCTTTTCTTGCGAGAGACGGCTACAACCCTCGAAGGCTGCCTTGTCCAGCATACCGACCGCAATCAAACCGCCGTCCGGTGGGGTGTTCGCCCACATGCAGACGTATTCCGCTAGGCTGCTACCAGAATATCCAGCCGGCTTTCGCTCGATCCGACGATCCTCGCCCAGCCTTCGAAGCAATTTTTCGTCAGCCTGCTCGAAGATGTCGTCGGGGCTCATTAATTGATCGAGCGTCGGCTTCACCGATTCAAAGTCCAGCGTTCTCTGGCCTTCTGCCGGTTGTTTACGAGCCATTTTTCCCTCCCGCATTCCATGCGGCATGATGGGATCGCAAGATAGGTTTCGCGGATCGGCCGAAATAGCTCTTATGGCATACTACAACCCTTGATGCGGCACGCGGAATGCCGAACACTTTGCGCCTTCGCGCCTTTGCGTGAGCCCCGTTTGGGCGTCCTTATTTCTTCATGTGGCAGTTTTTGAACTTCTTCCCGCTGCCGCAGGGGCACGGATCGTTGCGGCCTACGCGCTCCTGGCGATTGCGGATGGGCTGCGGCTTGTGGTCCGTCTGCGTGCCGTCGATCGCCTCTTGCTGCTGCAGGGCAATGCCGCCCGCGCTGCCGGCATCTTCGTGGATCGCTTCGGTCTCCTTCCAAGTCGAACCGATGAAACTCTCGTCGAGTTGCTCGATGCGGAAGACCAGGTCGGTCACGCGCTGGCCGACCGAGTCCCACATCTGCTCGAAGATCCGCATACCCTCGCGTTTGTACTCCACCTTGGGATCCACCTGGGCGTAGCCGCGTAGGCCGATGCTGCTGCGCAGGTGGTCCATCGAGAGCAGGTGGTCCTTCCAAGCGCTGTCGAGCAATTGCAACAGCAGTTCCCGCTCCATCTTCCGCATCTCGGGGCGAAGCTGCTCCTCGACGGCGGTCGCCAGTTGGCTCTTCAGCGCCTCGGGCGACATGCGAACCATTTTTTCCGGCGGCAACTGGAAATGCAGCTCCTGGGCGGCCCAAGCCGCCAGCGATTGCAAGCGGCCGTCATTGTAGGCGTCGTTCAGGGCCTTGGCGGAAAGCGGTTGGCCTTCGAACACCGTCGCCAGCCGCGTCTGCGCCTTGGCCATGAAATCGTCGGCCGACTCGCTATGGCGGCGGCTCAACTCGACCAGCAAATCGTGAATCTCGTCGCGCTGCTTGTTCTTGAGGTCTTCCAGATCGAGATCCACCTGGAATCGCTCGCGGACCCAGGCGGCCAGCCCCTCGCGCTCGTAGCGCTTGTGGCCGCCGGCGTCGCGGGTGGTGAAGTGGTACAGCCCGGCCATCACCGGATACTCGATTTCCTTCTCGTGATAGGCGGTTTCGGCGCGCTGGCGGATGAGCTTCTTGAACGACTCCGCGTCCAGTTCGGCGACTTCTTCCTGCACCAAGGTGATGCCGAACTTGTACAAGACCCAGGCGCAGGCCGCCTTGATGCCGAAATCGGGCTCCAGGAACCGCGCCCCCTCGCTCAAATCCACCTTGCCGATGGCCGTGCGGGCCTTCTCGATCAACAACTCGCCGACGCCCTCGCGGCCAACCTGCTTCAAGTCGCGGTCGCGCAGACTCAATCGCCAATGCGCGTTGGCGCTCTTGGCCAGCGCCTCCCAGTTCCACTCGCGCGGATCGGCCTCGTCCGGCAGGTTCTCCTCGATGGCGTCCAACACCTGGCCTTCGGCCTTCCGCTCGGCTTGCTCGCTGGCATACTCGGCCGCGGCGGCGAAATCCAGGCCGCGGAAGTCGCGGGCGTCGAACTCCACGCCCAATTCCTTGCCCGCCCACTCGGCGAAAGTCCCCGTGCCGTAGTCGCGCGCCAGGCACTGGCTGAGCTGCCGCTCGACCTGCTGGGCGATCATGTCGACGATCAGTTGCTTGCAATTGGAGCCGTCGAGGATCTTTTGCCGGTAGCCGTAGACCCGCTTCCGCTGCTCGTCCATCACCTCGTCGTATTCGAGCAGGTTTTTGCGGATTTCGAAGTTGCGTTCTTCGACTTTCTTTTGCGCGCCTTCGATGCGGCGCGAGACCATGCGGCTTTCGATGGCCTCGCCCTCTTTCATGCCCAGCCGGGTGAGGATGTTCTTGACCCACTCGCCGGCGAAGATCCGCA